>CALLLL010000327.1 GCA_938082445.1 uncultured bacterium | reverse complement strand
CTTTAATTTTTTTAATGTCCGATTCATGAATATCCACCTTAACAGCCATTGAGGACATGTCGGGAATGGTGATAATAGTTTGGCGCTCACGAATGGTAGAACCGGCTTTAATGGGTTCTTCATTCCAGTAACGGCCTTTATCGCTACCGCCATATACAACCAGACCGGGCTGTTCAGCCACCATCACGCAGTACTTGATTTGTTTTTCGTACTCTGCAATTTGGTCTTGTTCAATTTTATAACGGGCTTCAGCAGATGCAAGTGTCGCTTTTGCTTTTGCGATTTCAGATAACGACTGTTGCTCAGTACGTTCCAATTTACGTTTGGCTTGTATGAAGTCGGACATCAACTTTTCAGCCTGTTTTGGAAACTCATAATTTTTGAAGATTTCTAAGGCTTTTTGGGACGCTTTTACGCTGGCTTCTTGTCGATTGACAGTGATTTCAGCGCTTTTGAGCTCTTGATCGGTAATATACTTTTTCTTATGTAAGCGGTCTTTACCGGCAAAATCCGTTTTGGCTTTTTCAAAATCTTCTTCAGATAAAAACGCTTCGCTGGTTAATTTACTCAGCTCCTGATTGGCTGCACCATCGCCCAGCATTTCTTTGTCCACGAAATCACTAAAGGTAATTTCTGGATGGCCCATGCGCAAATCATTCAGATTGATTTCTGCAGGCCCGTCTTGTTTAGGGGAATCAGCATCCTCTTCTACAGGGGATTCTTCTTCTGCAGACACATCGGCTTCAGCACTAGGTTCAGGGGAATCAAGTACAGGCTTAACCTCGATATCCTGCTTAAGCATTGTATCTTGCTTTACTTTAGAGGCTTTATTTTTTGCATCTGCCTTCTCTATAGCCTCAATAACCAGATCCGTTACTTTGGTGTCGAGATATTTTTCCATCTCCAGTTTCGCAAACTTCATTTCCAATTCCGAAGCATATATGTCACTGGCGCTTTGGTTAACTTGAATGTCTAAACCTTTACGCGCAGTGGTGAGTGAAGCTTCGGTTCCTTTAAAACTGATTTGGCTGGAGATGAGTTTGTCATTTAACTCTGAGCTATCTAATTCCACCAGAACTTTTTTATTGGCCACTTCTTCTTCAGTGATGAAAATTCCTTCGTCAACGATAGAAAGGATTTTGGTTCCTTGCCATCCTTTAACTTGAGATTTCACTTCCTGGTTTTCTAAGGCTTCCAGGTTTCCGCCTTCAAGGACTTTGATGTCCAAGGGGCCTTGGCGAACGGTAAATGTAGTGTATTCAACATCATCTTCACTTCCGAACCACCAGATACCCAATCCGATGACCCCAACAAAAAACAAGGGGATTATAATTTTCCATTTAAGCATACGATCCTTTACACTCCCAGTGAGATAAAACAATTCTTGCGTACATACTCCATAATACTATAAAACAGATGGACTTGAACACTTTATTTACAATTATAATAACTACCTGAATTGTTGATAAATACTTGTTTTATTACCTAAATATGCCTATTTATGAAGGTTTTGAGGCCAACTATGACCGAAGAAGTATCCCGAAATGACGAGTTTACCATTAAACGCATGCCAGTCCAGACCAGCTCATACCATGCGGTCATGGAGCCAACAGGCACACATGAGAGTCCCCCAGCTTTATTATTGGCGATGCATGGCTATGGACAAGCTTGCAAAAATTTTGTAAAAACTTTTGCACCTTTGGCAAAGCACAATGTTCTAGTCGTTGCTCCGCAAGGCTTAAACCAATTCTACTGGAGCAATCATCGCCCTGCTTTTTCCTGGATGACGAGCTTTGAGCGCGAACAAACGATTCAGGATAATCTAGCTTACATGGCTCAACTCTACGATACGCTTGCCCAGGAATACAGTTTTGATCCCAAGCGGGTATTTCCGCTGGGTTTTTCACAGGGTGTGGCGATGGCTTTTCGTTTTGCGTCTGCTGGACACATCACCCCATGTGGCGTCATTGCTTGTGGCGGTGACTTGCCGCCGGATGTGGCGGAAAACCTAGGTACCTTTAAAAAGTTTCCCGCGTTAATCATGCACGGTAAAGAAGATGGAATTGTACCCATCATAAAAAGCGAGGCCTGTGTCGAATCTTTAAGCGCGCATTCATTTGATGTTACCTCTCACTTTTTTGATGGAGAACACAACATTCCCGAAGCCCAAGTTGACGTCATAGGTTCTTGGATGCAGGGACAATAAGGACCACTATGAAAAAGTTCATAAGCTACAGTATCACGACATACCTATTGCTCTTTGCATTACCCACTTTCGCCGCTCCAAATACTGATCACCCGGCAATGGTCGCTCCGTTTATCAATACAACGCCAGGTCCCGAATACAGCGGTGATACGCGATTATTCCAAGGAATTCCGGGTATTGAGCGTGCAGCGAATGGGCGATTATGGGCTACGTGGTATGGCGGTGGTCCTACAGAAGGGCCTGAAAATTATGTGATGCTCATTACCAGTGACGATGACGGGGTGACATGGTCGAAAGAGCAGTTGGTCATCGATCCCCCGGGGCCAGTGCGTGCTTATGATCCCTGTTTATGGATGGATCCTACAGGCAAACTCTGGTTATTTTGGGCGCAAGCTTATGAGTTTTGGGATGGGCGCAGTGGGGTTTGGGCAATCACCACTACAGAATCGGACAAAGAACATCCAGTCTGGTCCGCGCCCCGCCGCCTTTGCGACGGTATAATGATGAACAAGCCTACAGTGCTCAACAATGGCGATTGGCTCATACCGGCATCGTATTGGAGCCTGAAAATTACTCGAGATATTCCATCAAAATACCTACACGATTTTGAATCAAAGTGGGGAGCAAACGTAGTCGTGTCCAAAGATCAAGGCGCGACCTGGACTCAACGCGGTCAGGTGCGCATGGAAAACTCTGCATTCGATGAACACATGTTTGTAGAGCGTACGAATGGTGACCTCTGGATGCTTTCACGCACACTCTATGGCATTGGACAAGCCGTATCCCATGATAGCGGCGAGACATGGCCTGAGCAAGGTCCATCGGGCATTCCCCATACATCCGCACGTTTTTTTATTCGGCGCTTAAATTCCGGTAACCTACTACTCGTACGTCACGCACCGAAACACCCTGAAATACCACGGTTCCGGCGTTCATACCTCACGGCGTATATTTCGAAGGATGAAGGTAAGACTTGGGAAGGCGGACTTACCTTAGATGAGCGCAAACACGTGTCTTATCCTGACGGCATTCAGACCAAAGATGGGCTAATCTATATTATCTATGATTTCGAACGCACTGGAGCACGTAAGATACTCATGGCTACTTTTATGGAATCGGATGTTATGGCCAGTGAATTTGCTTCAGTAAATGCGCGTCAACGTATCTTAGTTCATCAAGCGACAGGTAAAGCGGATGATACCACCGCTGCATCCTCTGCCGATCTTTGGAAAGGTCCAATGTTACTTGGGGCACACCGAGGAGGCGGAGGTGCTTGGCCAGAAAATACCCTTTATGCATTTACCGAAGCGGCTAAAAAATACCCAGAGATTCTCCTCGAAGGGGATTTGCAATTGAGCGAAGATGGGCATGTGGTGTTAATTCACGATAAAACTGTCGATCGCACCACCGAAGGCACGGGTGCAGTAAAAGATCTGACTTTAGCACAATTAAAAGCCCTTGATGCTGCGTATGACTTCAGTCCGGATAATGGTAAAACCTTTCCTCTTCGCGGAAAAGGCATTACCATTCCAACACTAGATGAACTTCTAGAAGCCTTACCCAAACGTCCCTTCCTCTTGGAATTAAAAGATGGCGAAACCATTACGGCTTCCTCTTTGGAAGTGATGAAGAAACACCAAGCTGAAAATCGCATATTGCTGGCCTCTTTCAACCCCGAGCGGATGAATCAGGTGCGTACACTTGCCCCTAACATGGCCACCTGCTATGACATGAACAATGCTATGGGCATGTTACAAGCCCTGCGCAAAGGCGATTGGGATGCATATACCCCTGCTGCGCGGGTGTTATCGCTTCCGAAAAAATATGTACGTATTTTCAAACTCACCCCTGAAGAAATAGGAAAAATTCGTAAAAAAGGCATCATGGTTCAAGTGCATACATTGAATACTCCAGAGTCAATTCAACAGTATATCGATATGGGAGTCGACAGTATCTTGACCGATTTCCCCGAGCGTTTGAATCAAGTAATACAGCAAAATAAGTAGCGGTGCTCCCACCGTTTACGCTATGATATTCGTTTAACTCAATAACCCCTCTCCAAGGAGATTCGACGTGGCTAAAGGCAAAGGTAAAGTAGGTTTTGGAATTATCGGACTCGGCAACATTGCACCGGTCCATGCACAAAGTGTTATCGCAAGCAAAAATACCGAGTTGGTTGCAGTATGCGATACAGTGCCTGGTCGGGCGGCTGCATTTGCTAAAGAATACGGTGGAACGCCCTACACCAGCATAGACGATATGCTGGCCGATGAAGCCGTTGAAGCGGTTTCCTTATGCGTACCGTCTGGATTTCGCTCTGATTTAGCTGTGAAAGTGGCTAAAGCCGGTAAAAATATCCTTGCTGAAAAGCCTTTGGAAATTACCACGAAAAAAGTAGACAAGATTATCAATGCTTGCGATAAAGCCGGTGTCTTATTGGGCTGCATATTTCAAAACCGTTTCACCGAAGATGCTCTTCACTTGCGTAAAGCACTCGACCAAGGCCGCTTTGGAAAGTTGGTTCTGGGGGATGCTTATATCAAATGGTTCCGGTCGCAGGAATACTACGACTCTGGTGCTTGGCGCGGGACTTGGGCTGTGGACGGCGGCGGTGCGCTTATGAATCAAGGAATTCACCAAATCGATATGCTGTTGTGGTACATGGGCGACGCTGCCCGCGTACGCGCAACAACAGCCATGGTGGCTCACAAGGGCATTGAAGTTGAGGATATTGCCACCGTGCTCATTGAGTTTAAAAACGGCGCACAAGGTGTGATTGAAGGCAGTACCGCCATTTGGCATGGCCACCCGGCCCGCGTGGAAGTTCACGGTACGGAAGGTAGCGTGGTCATGGAAGAAGGTAAAATTAACTTCTGGGAATTCAAAAAGAAAAAGCCAGTGGATAAAAAAATCAAAGCCGCGATGAATGAAGAATCCGTGCTTGGTTCGGGTGCCGGCGATCCATTGGCCGCGTTGAAAATTGGTGGTCACCAAATTCAAATCGAGGATTTTGCTAAAGCTATCCGCGGCAAGAAAAGCAATATGGTTCCTGGTAAAGAAGGCCGACGAGCGATTGAGTTGCTCGAAGCCATATACAAATCCGCCCGCACAGGCCGGGCTGTAAAGCTGTAACACAAACAACTTTTTGGGAGAATCGTTTTGGGTGACGGTGAGGAAATAGAACATCTGGCTGTAGATCAGCAAAGAAACCCATGGGTTTCAATTGTATTAAAACCAAGAGAAACTATTCGTTCAGTACTTACTTCTGATCGTTGGAGTAATATTTGTATAGTTTACGGCATCATTATTCTAGTGGCCATACCCAATATTATTTTTGAGGTATTAACGAAACCCAAGTATACTGATAATTTAACCTCTACAGATTCTTCAGTAGTTTTTGCTCAACTATCTGGAATACTTATAATTGTTGTAGTTATTGGGTATCCACTTGCAATAGGAGCTTTCTATGTTTCTGGGTATTTTTTAAAGGTTATAGGTGCTTGGTTTGAAGGTATCGGTAATACAAAAGATTTAGCTGTTGCGTTTGTTTGGTGCTATGTCCCAATTTTATATTATGAACTTTTAGCAATCTTACCTGGAATATTAATTTATTATTATCTGGGGCCTGATAGTTTTGCAAGTCATCTAATTACATTTATTGGTATTTCGTTTCCGATGGGAATAATGTGGGTTATTTATTCAGCTGTAGGAATAAGCGAAGTACATCAATTTTCTATTGTGAAGGGATTAGCAACAATATTTACTTTATTGGGCTTATTTTTTCTATTGGTTTTTTCTATTGCTCTTTTGGTCATTGCATAAGGATGATCGAGGGCTTTACTTTCGCGCGCGTAATAAATCCCGCGCGTGAATGAAATCCTTTGGTGGTTCCGCTGTAAAATGCATGCGTTCGCCTGAAATCGGGTGTTCAATACCCAGCATTTCTGCATGCAAGGCCTGACCCTCCAGGCCCTTAAAAGCGGTGCGCAACGGCACGTCGATGTCCCACTTAGAGAAATCGATCACGCCGTACAGCGGATCGCCTAATATAGGGCGACCTGCAAAACGCATGTGCACACGAATTTGGTGAGTACGGCCTGTTTCCAGGCGCAGTTTAATGAGTGAAGCTATGCCGTAGCGTTCCTGTACTTCAAAATGGGTAATGGCTTCACGTCCTTTTACCGAAGTCACACTCATTTTTCCACGCTGACTCAGGCTACGCCCAATAGTTGCATTGACAACCCCGCTGTCTTCGGTAAATTCATCACGAACCAACGCTAAGTAATGACGATCAAAGGTGTGTTCACGCGCTTGTTTAGATAGCGAGTTAAAAGCAATTTGCGTTTTAGCCACCACCATCACCCCGGAGGTGTAACGATCGAGACGATGCACAATACCCGGGCGCATGGGGTCGGTGCCGTATCCAGACAGATCGCCTGAAGGGCGCTCAAATGTTGGGCAATGATGCAACACCGCTTGCACGAGTGTACCCGTGTAATGTCCCGGGGCTGGATGTACCACCAGGCCTGCATTCTTGTTAATGATCAACACATGCTCGTCTTCAAAGAGGACTTCAAGAGGAATATATTCGGGCACCAGATGCGAGGTAGGCGGTGGGGGCAATTCAATTTCCACCACATCATCCAATTGCACTTTACGGCTGGGGCGTTTGGCCACCTGATCGTTGATCTTCACATGCTGATCCTTAATGACCTGCTTGAGGAGAGAGCGCGAAGCATCTTCGATATGCTTGGCTAGAAACATATCCAAACGCAGACCTGTGTCTTCCTCGGTAGCGGTATAGCTATGCTCTAATGAGGGGTCGTCACTCATGAAAATGCGGGCTCCTGAGACTTGAACGTCATAAAAAAAGACAGGGTATCGAAATACCCTGCCTTAAATGTACAAAAATTGGTGCAGATTAAACTAGTCTGCTTGCGCCTGACGCGAAATGGCTTTAGCCAATTTACGGGGACGTTTTTCGCTGGGCTTCTCAAAGTGCTTGGTTTCTTTCAACCGCTGCATGAGGCCGTGTGGCTTCGCCACTAAAAAGTCTTAGTACCACATCTGTTCAAATGTATTGCTATTATTATATATTATCCTACACTAAGTAGCAACCAGAAATAATCAAGGTGTACATGCCAATCAGTAATCGGAGAATATTCCACGAATACAACACAGTTAAGTATCACTTTCTCACCTTGTGAGTCCACGTTAATCGCGTCAGCAGGCTTCGCCTGTGAGACAGCATTATATTATTATATGCTGTTTTCAATACTCTCTCAGAATCGAAGGGGGGTAGAGGGGAACATGGTGATTCAGTGATGCGTGAATAGGTGAGTATATCACGTACCTAATTTTGAGATTTGAGAAACCCCTTGCTATCTTTCGTGCTGTGCTCTAGTATGGTAGTCGATAACACATGGGAGTGTTGTCGTTGTGAATATTTACCTAAAAGGAAAAGACCATGAAACCTTCAACAGCTTTGTTCGCGTCAATTGTAGCCATTTGTTGTACTGTTGGTATAGTTAATTCTCAAATTATGTTTGCTGATGGGAGTGTGCAGACTACTGCGTTTGGTGGGGATTTTGTTATTCCAAGTGGTGATGCGTATAACTATACTGTCAATAATTTAGGACAGAATTTGACAGAGAGGGAGATTACACAAGGTGATGTCGTACTTAGCAAAGAGCTGGTTATTTTAAAAATGTATGCACATCCAAATATCGAACTTATATCTAGAGGTGTTGACGTTTTGGATGAACTTCTCGCAAGTAGTGATTTAGGTACGGGTGTAACAAGTAATGGAACGCCTACACTTTTAGAGTTTCCAAATGGTAGTGTGGTCGTTGATGGAGGGCGTGCGTTATGGATTCGTGAAACAAGTGGTGGATATCTCTCTAATGGTTCTGCTCAAATTCTTGGTTACTTTCGTGATAAGTGATAAAGTTGAACCCAGTTTTGACTCTCAATATCTCCTGCCAATAGTTAGCTCTGAAATAGTGCTATATAAGTCATTTACTGACCTTAAAATTGATGCTATTGTCTGAGTGCTTTGCCACTCTCCCATAAATCAAAGGGGGTACGGGGGGAACTGTGACTAGAGATGCGCTGAATAGATGGATAGAATACGTGGGCGAATTTTAGATTTGGATCATGAAAAAATAGTTCCAGCAACATAAGTTTCAATATTTCCAAAATCATTAATCCAAACATATACAAGTGTTATTTCTAGTAGTGAGGCTGAATCATTCACATAATTGACACGAATAGAGCCTTTATTTAAGGTAACTTGTTCCTTGTTCTCAATTATGCACCCGTCAGGCCATAATCTGGTGACAGTTTCAAGAGAATGACCTGCGCTATCATCCCACGTACTGTGCATCACTTCAATAACTGCAGAACATTCCTTAGCAGCAGTCATTAGATTTTTCTGCATCGCCAAAGGTAATGTGCTGATAGGGAGAATATTTTCTATATTTTGTATCAATTATAAGCCGATCTGTCAATCTAAAGTTTACACTCTACTGTCCAGGTGGTTTTATAAAGCATTATACCTAGAAAACATCCAATCGGTTTTCGAGACTTTGATATAACCTTCCCATCCTTTAATAAAACCAGCCAAAAAACATATAATTTGGAACTAACTTTAACTATTTGAATATTATGGTCATTCAATACTTATCCCCCTAAATTAATAGCAAATAACATGCCATTTAAATTTCTTTAAATTTCGAGAAATTATGGATATTTGTATACAAATTTGTTTACATATGAGATTGGAGGTCTCAAATTAAGACGATTTTTCTCAAATTAAGACGATTTATCAGAATTATAAAGGTTTAATTGTTAAATACCTGATTGCAGGCTTCGCCTATGGACAGCATTTATTTTTTATATTGATTACTTTCTGAGATTCAAGGGGGGGCAGAGGGGGACATATCAAATTGGCATCGTGTGAATAGGTGAATACAATACGTGCCCAATTTTCAGATTTGGAATTATTAGGCATTTGTCATGGTCAAAATTATAATGAATCATTCCCGACAACCTTTTTAATATCCTCAAATTCTAGTCTTTTCGAAGTGTCTTTAAATTCCAAGACTCATCACAATTGAATTGAGGTGGGTATGATTAATGGTGTTCTTTTTCTACGATCCAAGTATCGCGATAGGATAAGGAGCCGAACATGGTAGCTTTGGGTTCGCGGTGTGTTGATGCAATTTTGCATCCCTTTCCATAGATCATCCAGAGTAAGACTATTTTTGAATGAACTTCGACACAGTTTTGAGGAATTTCTTGCTTAAGCATTTTTCCACCTCCTACTTAATGCTTCCCCCTTAGCATTGACCAATTATTTTTAAGTATATTCCTAAATTGTCTGCGCGTCTATATCTTATTCAGTTGCAGTAACACCTAATTGGCGCGGTAGTGTAACAATATTGAACATATGGACATCTAGGTGATTACTACTCTCTCAGATTTGAAGGGGGGCGGGGGGGACATGGGGCTTAGTCGATGCGTGAATAGCCAATCATATTACGTACCTAATTTTTTGAATTTGTAATTTTCAATTTGAGTGTTTCACTTAATACAAAGCCTGGACATAAATTTCACCTTTATCCTCCTTGGTTATTACTAGTTTCTTTTTTTCTGCATCGATGAGAAGGTTTTTTAATTTTGAATAGCCATGTCTTTTGATATTCACACTTGTTTCAGAAAGTCCTCTGCCAAGTTCAGAAAAGCTTACCCACCCCTGTGTCGGAGATATTCTCTTTATATTTTTAATCAATTGCTGGAAAACAGATACATTTTCATTTTGTGATAATAAAACTTCAATAAATTGCTCTTCACATCTTAGAAACTTTTCTGCTATGCGAAGAAGTTCTTCAATTTCTTCTATATCAATCGCAACCTCGTGAGATGTGTAGGATGTTGCAGGGTCACCTTTATTATCATGGTGTACCCTTATTTCACTTTTGAATGTTAAATCAGAATGAGCCAGTATCCGGTTACGATATTCTTTTATTTGATTGTGAAGTTCCTTTTGCCGAGATGTACACTGCGCAAAAAATTCTTCTTCGTTTATCGTTGGCTCATTTTTTCCGGTGCGATCTTTCAGATTTGTGAATGGATTACAGTATGTGATAATCGCCATATTTCGTGCTGCATTATGAACTGACGGATATAAAGAGTCTGTAAATAACAAACCCCTGAAGATGTCTTCGATTTCGGCAAAGTCAT
>CALLLL010000326.1 GCA_938082445.1 uncultured bacterium | reverse complement strand
ACGGTAATCCGGATGTCCATTGTACCAAGCCACAAATTCAGTCGCTGGCCAACTGCCTCTTAAGTCTTCCCCGGGGATATTCAGATTGCGATCGCTCTGAGCGCCATTGGCAAAAATAGACACATCGTAGAATTTTTTAAGTTCATCGACTGTTAAATCGCGGCCAATCTCCACATTACCAAAGTAACGAAAGCCATTCTTTTGGGCTATTCGTTCATATATCTTGATAACATTCTTGATTTTTGCATGATCTGGCGCAACCCCTAGTCGAACCAGGCCGAAAGGAGAAGGCAACCGTTCAAACATATCCACTTCGATATGCGGATCGGATTTAAGAAGGGCTTCAGCTGCGTAAAAACCACTGGGACCACTCCCAATAATGGCTACGCGTAAGGGGCGTGCTTCACTGCCTAATTCATGTGACACTCTATAGTCTCCAGATGCTGTAGCACCTTGGTCGTGTATTCGTCTTCTGGGCACCTCCAATATTCAATCGGTGCAACCTTATCTACAATGAAAATAATAGCCCTCTACTGTTGATCATTTCAATTTTTATTTTCACCAGCTCATTTTCACTCTTCCCAATTGTAAAAGTGTGCATGGCCTAGATGAGATGTAATATCAAAGCCCAAAGTAAAGGAGGAAAATATCATGGCTTATGTGGTTACCGATGCATGCATACAATGTAAATACACCGATTGTGTTAGTGATTGTCCTACTAGTTGCTTTCGGGAAGGTATGAACATGCTGGTAATCGATCCTACAGATTGCATCGATTGCAATCTCTGTGCGGATGCCTGTCCAGTTGGTGCAATTTATCCAGACCACGAGGTGCCCTCTCAATGGGAGCATTATATAGAACTGAATGAACGTCTTGGTGCAATTTGGCCTGAAATTAATGCAGCCAAAGATGCACTGCACAGCGCTGAAGAGTTTCGGGACATTAAAAACAAAGCACACCTTTTGGATGAAAGTCCTTTTAACCCAGAATAATGTAAAGAAGCCTTTCCTTTTCTATCTAAGTTAAGGAAGGGCTTTCTTTTAGGGGGTGAAACGGCGTATGATCTAGGTCCTGATATTGAAGCAAAGGCACTACCGAATTCGGAGAGTATTTTATTATGTCAATTGAGCTTGAATCACAAGAAAGTACCGTAGCCTTGCGCTTCGACTGGACTGTAGAAGAATTACGCGATATTCATAATCTTCCCTTAAATGAGCTGTTGTTTGAAGCGCAACGCATTCACCGCATGTTTCATGACCCAACTAAAATTCAAAAATGTACATTATTAAGTATTAAAACGGGTCGATGTCCTGAGAATTGCGGGTATTGCCCGCAAAGTGCCCACCACGATGCGGAAGTCGATGATCATGGTCTATTGGATGTGGATGGTGTGTTAGCCGCCGCTAAAGAAGCCAAAGAAGCTGGATCATCTCGTTTCTGTATGGGTGCTTCCTGGCGGGATGCTCCGAAAAATGACCAGTTTGATCAAGTACTTGAAATGGTCCGTGGTGTGAAGGACTTAGGCATGGAAGCCTGTTGTACCTTGGGCATGCTCACCGACGATCAGGCCAAAGATCTGGCTGAAGCTGGATTAACTTCCTATAACCACAATCTGGATACCAGCGAAGAATATTACGATAAAGTGGTGACCACCCGTAGTTATCAAGAACGTTTGGATACACTACAACGCGTTCGTGAGTCGGGTGTTTCCTTGTGTACCGGTGGGATTATTGGAATGGGCGAAAGCATTGATGACCGCATGAGTATGCTGGTTACCTTGGCTGAACACGATCCTCACCCGGAAAGTGTTCCCATCAATATGCTTTTAGCGATGCCAGGTACCCCTATGGCTGATTTACCTCCAGTAGATAGTTTCGAGATGGTTCGCATGATTGCCACCGCTCGAATTGCCATGCCAAATAGCCGGGTTCGTTTCGCGGCAGGTCGCGTGGAATTGTCCCATGAAACGCAGGCTTTATGTTTCATGGCAGGCGCAAACTCTATATTTACCGGGGATAAACTGCTCACCACCCCCAATCCAGATGAAAATCAAGATGAAGTTCTGCTCAGTAAATGCGGACTTCAAGGGGAAGCATAATTCACACTATTTAGTAAATTTTGTCGATAATTTGCATTATTTCAGATAGGTGGTACACTTCATGTACGCAATAGTTAACATTTTGACGAGAGATTAGGCCATATCATGTCTGATATTCATTCATCTTCTACTGAAAATAGCCCCGAGGGCTTCGAAACTCGGGCCATCCACCGAGGTGCTGAATACCGAGAAAGTACCGGTTCGGTAATCCCCCCAGCGTATCTAACTTCAACCTTTGCCTATGGCAATGAACATGGCTTCGATTACACACGCTCCGGAAACCCCAATTTCCGTAATTTACAGGAAATGTTGGCCAGTTTAGAAAATGCGGCCCATGCAACAGTGTTCGCTAGTGGTGTAACCGCAATTACGGCTGTTGTATCCACGTTAAAATCTGGTGATGTAGTGGTGGCTGAAGAAAATATCTACGGGTGCACATACCGCTTATTTGCCCAAGTCTTCGAAAAATTTGGCGTGAGTGTTCAATATACCGACCTCACAAATCCTGAGAACTATTCTATTATTGAAAATGCACATCCGGCATTGGTCTGGTTAGAATCCCCTACCAACCCTCTTTTAAAGATTGTGGATATCCAAGCGTTGTCTGAGGTGGCGCATAAGGCAGGTGCTCAGGTGGTAGTAGATAATACATTCGCCTCGAGTTATTTCCAGAAGCCATTAGCACTCGGCGCAGACTTATCGCTCACAAGTACCACTAAATATACCAATGGACATTCGGATTGTTTAGGAGGCGTAGTTGCCTCCAATGATGCCGAGTGGCAAGACAAAATGATCTTTGCTCAAAAAGCTTTAGGCTTACAACCGGCTCCATTTGATTGTTGGTTGATTACACGTGGTGCGAAGACTATGGCATTACGCATGGAGCAACACCAGAAAAATGCTTTAGAGCTTGCACATTTTTTGGAAGCCCATTCGAAAGTGGATTGGGTACGCTATCCTTTTCTCGAATCTCATCCGCAATATGAATTGGCGCAACGCCAAATGTCGGGTGGCTCTGGAATTATTACCGTGAATTTTAATTTATCCTTGGAAGACACGCGTGCTTTCTTGGATCGTTTGCAGTATTTCACTTTGGCCGAAAGTTTGGGTGGGATTGAATCACTCATCTGTCATCCAGCGAGTATGACTCATGCCAGTGTGCCCAAAGAGGTGCGCGAAGGAGTAGGCATTACCGACTCGCTGGTACGATTCTCGGTCGGCATCGAAACCATTGCTGATTTAATTAGCGATGTAACCCAAGCCCTGGAGTGATCGCATGACTACTACCGATAAAAGTCTTCAATTATTGTCTAATCCTTTATGGCGTGAACAGGATTTAGGAAAGCCTATTCCCGATTCACCCCATGCGATCTCTGTTGCACTTCCGACTTGGAAACATGTAGAAGGGTATGAACAAGGCGATCCTGAAATACTTGATGCAATGCAACTGGGTTATCCACGCTTTGTGCTACATCCATCGGTACAAGAATTATTTCAACAATGCACCGAGCGTTTTGCGAAAGAAGGTGAAACAGCATTGGCCTTCCCTTCACGTCGCAGTGCGGAGCGATGCCTTTCCTTTATTGTTGAGCAAAATAAAGCTGAGGGGTATTGTGTTGAATATGGCTTAAACGGTATATGGTCAGTCGTTGTCCCCATTGACTCTGCTGAAACTGCACAAGACTATTGGCAACATAGTGGTGAGATTGTTAGTTCTCGTATGGCTGAGTCGACTCTAAAAGGGGCGACATTATCAACGGAATCATCCTATAGTAAACTTGCCATTCAAACACGCATCTCGCAGTTGGCCGGAGTACATGCATCCAATGTGTTTTTATTTCCATCGGGCATGGCAGCCTTAGCCACTGTACAACGTGTATTACAGAGCATGAAGCCGGACACTAAATCTGTTCAATTGGGATTCCCCTATGTGGACTTAATGAAGCTGCAAGAAAAAATTGGTTCGGGGTATCATTTCTTTCCGGCCAATAATGCCGGTGACAGTAACGAGTTTCAGAGTTTTATCGAGACGAATGACGTATCAGGAGTATTCACTGATTTACCGGGCAATCCTTTGTTGGGGTCTTCTTCATTACCAAATTTATCGGCCATATTACGATCGAAAAATATCCCGCTCATTGTAGATGATACTGTCGGCTCCTATTACAATGTGGACGCGATGCCCTATGCAGACATTGTAATGAGCAGTCTTACCAAATACTTCAGCGGCATTAGCGATGTCATGGGTGGCGCATTGATTGTGAATGCAAAATCGCCTTTCTTCCCCCATATTCGCCGCATCTTACAAGAAGAGTTTGAAGATATTTTGTGGGGCGATGATGCAATGTTGATGGCTGAACGTGCTTTTGATTTTGAAGTACGGATGGATCAAATTAATCGCACTGCAGAAGATTTAGCAGACTATTTACACACTCACCCTTGGGTGGAAAAAGTGTATTATCCCAAGTTTAATAACCGAGGAAATTACAGTTCTGTCATGCGTGAAGGCGGTGGTTTTGGAGGCTTGATGTCTATCTTACTCAAGAACCCCGAACGCTCGGCACCATTGTTTTATGATCACTTACGCATTTCCAAAGGCCCAAGTTTAGGCACCAACTATACCTTGGCCTGTCCCTATACATTGTTGGCGCATTATGATGAACTAGAGTGGGTGGAATCACACGGGATGTCGCGTTACTTGATCCGCGTATCCGTCGGTATGGAAAACTTTAGTGATCTCAAAGCACGCTTCAATGAAGCCTTTGGGCACGCATTCGATTAAACACGTCTTTAATCGATAAGCTTGCGACGTTTGGTTACATCGATTATATACTTCACTGCCTCTTCAGGACTTTCAGTGGTATAAAAAATATGTTCATCTTCTGGACTAATGGTCTCGTACTTCAATAAGCCCTTTTGCACAAAGTCATCCAGCTCATCCCAAAAAGGTCGTCCCATTGTGATGACAGGAAACTTTTTGATGGTTTTAGTTTGGATCAGCGTTGCCGTCTCGAAGGCTTCATCCAAGGTGCCAAACCCCCCAGGTAGAACAATAAATGCACACGAGTATTTCATCATTATTACTTTGCGAATGAAGAAATGTTTAAACGTGATCCATTTATCGAGGTAGGGATTGTGGTGTTGCTCTTTAGGCAATACAATGTTGCATCCCAGTGATCGCCCACCACCTTCTTTTGCACCACGATTGGCCGCTTCCATAATTCCCGGTCCACCACCAGTCATCACCGTGAATCCAGCTTCAGCCAAGGTTTTTCCAACCTCCTGCGCAAGTTTATAGTACTCATGATCCTCTTCAAAGCGTGCCGAACCAAAAACAGTTACACAGGGTGATTCGTTGCGAAAAGTGTGCAAGCCCCAAAAAAATTCCGTAGCAATGGTGAAGGTGCGATAAAGACTATGAAAAAGTTTACCCGGTGCTTCAAGTAAAGTCTCTTCTTGTTTCCCAAAGCGATCCTTACCCCAGGGTTGATTGGATGGTGATTCCACGATCGTGTACTCCTTGGTTGAAACTGTTCTTGACCAGTGAATACGAGTATAATAATTTTTGTTATATAGTTACAGCTATATCGCGCAAACTGAAGAAGGACACCCCATGCACAAGAACACCCTTGATAACACTCATGAATCGGTACAGGACTATTACGGTCAAGTATTGCACAGTTCCAAAGACCTAAAGACCAATGCCTGCTGTAGTCTTGATGCCATTCCAGAGCATTTAAAATCAATTCTGAAGAAAATTGAACCGGACGTGTTGGAACGGTTTTATGGATGCGGTGCTCCCGTACCTACAGCATTAGAAGGGTGTACAGTATTGGACTTGGGTTGCGGCTCAGGACGTGACACCTATATGGCCGCAAGCTTAGTCGGTGAGAACGGGCATGTTTTTGGCTTGGATATGACCGATGAGCAACTTGATGTATCTAGAAAATGCTTAACGCGTCAAATGGAACGCTTTGGCTATACCGCCCCGAATGTAACTTTCTTAAAAGGATATATTGAAGACTTAAAAGCTGCGGGCATTGAAGACAACTCAATTGATGTAATCATTTCCGATTGTGTGATTAATTTATCACCGGATAAGGAAAGTGTTTTTCGTGAAGCTTTTCGTGTTTTAAAACCGGGTGGGGAATTGTACTTCTCCGATGTAGTAGCGGATAGGCGATTACCCAAATCTTTGATGAAAGATGAAGAGCTTTTGGGCGAATGTTTAGCCGGTGCAATGTATCACGAAGATTTTCGTCGAATGATGGCCGACATTGGATGCGCTGACATCCGCAAGATGTCGACCACGAACATCACCATTGAAAATGCTCAAATCGAAAGCAAGATCGGTATGGCAAATTTTTACTCCATTACTTATCGAGTTTTTAAACTGCCCTTGGAAGATCGCTGTGAAGACTTTGGGCAAGTGGCTTATTACAAAGGCACCATTCCCCATTACCCTCACCGATTTGAGTTGGATGATCATCACGTTTTTGAAACAGACAAACCATTAACTGTCTGCGGAAATACCGCGGCCATGTTGGAAGATACACGATACGGACGCCATTTCCGAATTAGCGGTGAAAAATCTAAACACTTTGGCTTATATGACTGTGGCGAAGGGCCAGCGCCTACAGGCGATGGCACTGGGTGTTGCTAAAAAGGATCGTCGTATTCGCGAAGCCAATTGCGCATTTGCGCATCAAGTTTCGCACTCACTTTCTTTTTCTCATCGATGATGTTGTTTAATTGGTAGGGATCTTTTTTGTTGTCAAATAAAATCCATGGTCCACTTTCTTTTACAGCATAGGTATAGCGTTCTGTGCGTATCCCTCGAAACTTTTCAGAGGGATGTTTATCGCCATGACTCGCATTCGATTTCTGGATATGCATAATGGGCTGAGATTTAACTGGTGGTTTTGCGCCTTTTGTTACCGTGGCTGAAAAGTCATAACCATTGAGATTGGACAACTGTTCCAATCCTGCTAAATTCAATAATGTGGGTACTACATCTATCGTTCCAAACGGAGCCTTTACTTCTTGTCCAGCTTTGATTTCTTTAGGCCAACGCAGTAAAAAGGGAATTCGAATAGACTCTTCATACGGTACACGCTTGCCCCCCCGCCCATGGGACAACATCATTTCACCATGGTCAGAGGTATAGACCACAATGGTGTTCTCTGACAGTTCCAACCGGTCAAGTGTATCGAGCACCGTACCTATCGCATGATCCAAAGCTTCGATATGCGCCAAGTATCCAGCCAACGTTGTATCGTTCCAACCGCGTTTGGATAACAACTCGTATTGCTCAGTCATCTCCATCACATTTGGGCGCTGCTTAAGTTTTCGATTTTTAAAGTGCGCTTGAAATTCTTCAGGAGCATCAAAAAAATTTGAATGTGGCGGGTTATATGAAACATATAGCAGGAAAGGTTTTTTCTGGTTGCGTTCGATAAAATCCACCGCATGTTCAACATACCAAAAGCGTTATAGTCTTTATAGTCCACCCATTTGCCTTGATCGGTATCTAGATAGCGCGACTTATAATGAGAGTTGGTATTAGCCCAAATACGGCTTTCATTAAACCCAAATGGCGCTAAATGCGTTTTTTGATTCATTTGTAAATGCCATTTTCCAATGTATCCGGTATGGTACCCCTCCTTTTTAAAGGCATGAGCCATAGTGGACCCTGGATCTTTCACCGGTTCACCATTATCGATTACCCCTGTACGATAGGGTGATAATCCGGTTAATAACATTGCGCGGAATGGTGAGCACACAGGGTAATTGGAAATGGCATTTTGAAAGCGTACTCCCTGATTAGATAAACGATCTAAGTTTGGTGCAATGACACTGGTATGTTCTTCACCAGGAAAATCGGCCATACGATGTTGATCAGAAAAGAGGACTACTACATTGGGTGCATCATCAGGGAGGGCATGGGCAATTTGCCCGATGGTTATCGTTGCAATTGCTATAATTCGAATGATTAAAGTGTTCATATGCGTGGCCTTTTTATGTGTTTACACCTAAGCATCCATTCTATAACGCACATGAAACCCGATCAACTTGCCATTAATTGACCAATCCCTTGTAACTCCAAGAAGACAAATCCACCACTCAAAGCCAAAAAAATACCCAATTTAAGCTCTGCCCAAAAGTCCTCCATAAAGGAACCGTCAAAGAAAGACCACGAATCGGGTTTGAAC
>CALLLL010000325.1 GCA_938082445.1 uncultured bacterium | reverse complement strand
CCGGTTCAGGTTCAGATTAACACCATGGCTCCTTCACTCGGTCCTGAGGAAGTAGAGCAACAGATCACTTTACCTATTGAACTGACAATTTCTGGGTTACCGGGACTCGAAAATGTACGCTCAGTATCCAAGTTTGGATTTTCGCAAGTAGTTGCTACATTTAGTGAAGACACCGTTATTTATGATGCACGTCAATTTGTCATGGAACGGCTAAACAGTGTTCAATTGCCCGATGATATTGAACGCCCTCAGTTAGGGCCTATCGCAACGGGTTTAGGCGAAGTATTTCACTATATAGTACACTCCGATAACCCTGAACGGGATTTAACAGAGTTACGCACTCTCCACGACTGGGTGATCAAACCGGCCTTGTTAACCGTCCCCGGAACAGCTGAGGTTAACAGTTGGGGAGGAGATGAAAAGCAGTATCATGTCGTGGTCCATCCAGAAGCACTTGTAAAATACCGTCTTGCTTTTCATGATGTTGAAGAAGCGTTACGCAACAACAATGTCAATGTGGGGGGTGGTAAAATCGCCCGTTCAGGTGAATCACTCTTGGTGCACGGTTTAGGTCGTGTGAGTACGATAGAAGATATCGAAGAGATTGTAGTGGTGGCTTATCAAGGCACACCAGTTCGAATTAAAGATATTGCTCAAGTAGTGATCGATCATGAAATCCGTAGAGGCTCTGTGACTTTTCAAGGTAAGGGAGAAGCTATTCTAGGGCTTGGCTTTATGTTGATGGGGGAGAATAGTCAAGAAGTCACAGCAAATATGCGCGCAAAACTTGAGAGTATCAAACCCTCGCTTCCTGAAGATGTATTAATCGATATCGTATATGATCGCACAGAGTTAGTTAATGAAGTAACCAGTACGGTGATGCATAACCTGTTAGCGGGTGCGGTATTCGTCATTATTGCATTGTTTGTTTTATTGGGTAACTTCAGAGCGGGCTTATTAGTGGCGATGACCATTCCGATGGCAATGCTCTTTGCTGTTTTGGGTATGTATGAATTTTCAATCGCTGCTACCTTATTGAGTCTGGGTGCTATCGATTTTGGGATTATCGTAGATGGTTCGGTAGTCATGACCGAAGCCAATCTCCGTAAGCTACGCGATACTCAACAAAAACAGGGTCGAAAACTAACAAAATCTGAACGATTTGATGCCATGATCGCCTCCAGTTGTGAAGTGGCCCGTCCTATTGTATTTGGTATTGGCATTATCATAATCGTATTTTTACCCATACTTACTCTTGAGGGTTTAGAGGGTAGAATGTTTCGTCCTATGGCCTTAACGTTCATATTTGCTCTAGTCGGTGCATTATTGATTGCGCTTGTTTTATCTCCAATAGCGTCGTTCTTTATTTTGCCTTGGAATGCACGTCCGGAGCGCAAAGGATTGGTCTATTATTTAACCATTGTGTATGAGCGTTTACTAAAAGTATTTATACGGATACGTTGGTTGATTCTTTCCGCAACAGCAGCGTTATTGGTCATTAGTGCGAATTTTGCTATGCAATTGGGCGGAGAATTTATGCCCCGATTAAGCGAAGGTGCAGTGGTGGCCAATGTGATTCGGCTCGCAGGAGTATCGGTGGATACTTCAAACCGATATAACACCCGAATAGAGCAGTCGCTCTTGGAATCATTTCCCGATGAAATAAAATATGTCTGGAGTCGGGTTGGTACGGCGGAAGTGGCTACTGATCCTATGGGTACCGAGTTAACTGACATTTTTTTCACTCTCCACTCACGCGATCAATGGACTAAGGCAACAAATCAGGCGGAATTGGTTGCGGCGATTGAAGCGACGCTTGCCGATTTACCGGGACTCAACATTGCCTATTCGCAACCCATTGAGTTGCGCTTAAATGAGATGGTGTCTGGAATACGATCGGACGTCGCCATAAAAATTTATGGCGATGACTTCGATGAACTAGTCCGTTTGTCCGATTCGATTCAGCAAGTATTATTGGACGTTGAAGGGATGAGCGATATTTCGGCGGATCAATTAACCGGTCAGCCGACACTTCAAATTGATATTAGAGAGGATCAAATTGCGCGTTATGGCATACCTCGATCAGATGTGTTGGATTTTGTTCAAGCCGTAGGCGGAATTCAAGTGGGCGATATTTATGAGGGGCAACGGGTTTTCCCCCTAGTGTTGCGTATGCCCGATGAATATCGTGAAGATCCAAGCCGTCTTGCTGAAGGGCGAATACCTACTGAGTTGGGCACCGAGCTTCAATTGAATCAATTGGCAGAGTTGCGTGAAGTTGAAGCGCCATCCACTATAAATCGTGAATGGGGTCGGCGCTTGATTCGAGTGCAAATCAATGTGCGGGATCGTGATGTGTCCAGTTTTATAGAAGAAGCACAACAACGGATTGCTACAGAAGTGAGTTTGCCAGAAGGCTATGTAATCGATTGGGGAGGTCAATTTGAAAATCTACAACGTGCCCGAACCCGCCTAACAATTATCATTCCCATTACATTGGTGCTTATTTTTTGTCTGCTATATCTAAGCCTTGGAAAATTGCGCGATGTATTGATTATTTATTCAGGGATACCCTTCGCATTTATTGGTGGAATTATCGCGCTTTGGTGGCGTGGAATTCCCTTTAGTGTGAGTGCTGCGATTGGTTTTATTGCGCTATGCGGTATTGCGGTATTGAATGGGCAAATACTGGTATCTGCAATTCGGTCTTTTGTCGCTGATGGCTTAGAGACCTACGATGCTGTGGTCGCTGCGGGCAAGCAGCGGTTACGCCCCGTATTGGCTACCGGCATCACCGATGCGCTGGGATTTTTACCGATGGCATTATCCACAGGTGTCGGTGCTGAAGTACAACGGCCATTAGCCACTGTAGTGGTGGGCGGAATTCTTAGTGCAACGGCACTTACATTGGTTGTGTTGCCTTTGCTCTATGTTATTGCTTACCGTGTGAAGAAAAAGAAATCTCCAATCATAGACGAGTAAAGCTAAGTAGTTATCGCTGTTGTATGTTCGGTGTAATACGCCAAATTTTAGGTGAACGCACGCGAGGGCGTACTTCGCCACTGGGAATGATAATCGCTGAATCCCAGAGTACAGGTACCGTAGTTACATGGTTTGCTGGAGACTTTCCTGCCAATGACCATGTGTCTGTTAAGGTGTTGTATCCGTATGTGACCTTAGGGAAGCCAGGATGATCATCTTTTAAAATGTCGACTTGCCCCCATAAGCTTCCGGATGCACCGCCTAGGGTGAAGATGTGATTTTTTCCCCAGCCTATACCAGTGCCTGCCATAACGGGTTGAGGAGTAGTGGCGCGTTTGCGCCACGTCTTCGAGGACAATTGATATTCATAGGTGTCGGTTAGGAATTCCACCTCTTCTCCAATTTGACGTCGTCCGCTGATGACATATATACCGTCACTTTCCCCATCAAATTGTGAAGCAGTAATGTTTAAGGCGCGTTCAGGGCCGGGCCAGGGGTCGAGCACTTCCCATTTAAACGCCTTAGGGTCATTGGCTTTCGAGAGATCGAGAGCCCAGAAATTCTTCATTGCCGTGCTTAATTCATTGTCAGTCAGTCCACCAGCCAAGTATATGACATTGTCCACCAGCGTTGCGCTACTGAACGAACAAGGTTTAGGAAGACTGGGCATGGGGGATTGTGTCAAAACTTTTTTATCGGGATCCCAAGATAAAAGGATGACATCATCAAATGTATTGACACCATCATTACCGCCGATGCATACGACTCCTTGCTTTGTGGAAACAGATGACCCGTATGCGCGGGGTTCGGGTAATTTTCCTCCCGAAACCCATTTATATCCATCATTGGTTTTCGTCAGTACATGAATGGTGTCATGCCAAACCTTATCCGTTTCCCATAAAGGTTCATTGGGGAAATTGGCACCTCCACCTACAATCAATGCATCGTTATGGACCCCTACTACAGGACCCGCTACGCCATCGGGGTTGGGGAGTGGGGGGAGTTCATTCCATTGAAGCTCGACAGCATTGCTGTTGCATCCAAAGAATATAGTTAGTACTAGAAAGCATTGAATAAAGTAGTTTTTCGACATGGGGAATCACCTCTACACGTTCAAATAGTAAATTGATGTTTAACTATAGCAATTATTTTAAGCTGAGCAAAATAAGTCGAATGACACTTAATTTTGCGCATCAATGAGAATTGGGATGTTTTCCAGCCGATGTAAATAATCGTTATTGATTTGTAGGGCTTGCGAATGAGTCTGGGGGCTAAACTGTATACGAGTCCCAGTAACACATTGGGAAAGTTGATCGATGCCCGATTCAAGCACAGAGCCCATTTTGGGATATCCCCCGATGGATTGGTGATCACGCATGAGAATGAAAGGCTGTCCATCTGGCGGTAGCTGAATAGCGCCACATACTAAGCCTTCAGAATATAAGTTTGCAGAAGGAGGTTGCACGCTCTCTCCTATTAAGCGATACCCCATCCTGTCGCAGCGTTCATCCACTTTATACAGGGTCGTAAAGAATGTGGAGCGCTGTTCTTCGGTTAAGTAATCATATTGACTACAAGGAAGTACGGGGAGGTTGACTTCATTGCTAAAACCGGGGCGGTGGCGTACACTAATTCTACGAACATTGTAGTCATGCGGAGGTGAGCAGGCCAGTGTGTCTCCAATAGCCAATGCTCTACCTGATAGCCCACCAATTCCCCAATTGGGTGTAGTGGATCGACTATTAAGGATGGGAGAAATCTGGATACCCCCAGATACGGCTAAATATAAACGGGCTCCATGCTGGCAAAAACCCAGTTGAATAATGTCTCCTTCATGAAGGACATGACTTCTCCACATTTCGGCAAACTCACCATTGATTTGTAGAGTAGCAAATCCACCAGTGACAGCAATGGCTATGGAGGATTCAACGCGACATTCGAGTCCCCCCAAAGTAACTTCAATTACTGCATCCAGATGCGAATTCAGGCATAACTCGTTGGCGCAGCGTGCAGACCAGCGATCCATGCTACCGCTTTCGGTGATGCCTTCATGTAAAACACCCAAGCGCCCCTCATCTTGAATGGTGGAAAGTACACCTGGCTTCAGTATGGTTATTGGGCTCATGAGGAGCAATCCTCGACGAGGGTTAACTCACCGCCCAATTGCAGAAATTGTGCCTCAGACACGGCTTCGAATTGTACATAATCACCAACGCTAAATGGGGTAGATGGAGTGCTGTTGAGGTTAAATAGAGGCAATGGGCATAGCCCCAATATATGCCAGCCGCCTGGAGAATCCATGGGATAAACAGCTGTTTGACTTTCTGCTATAGCAACGGCGCCAGCCGGTACTTTTTTACGAGGGGTCTCTAATCGAGGCAATCTTAAACATTCATCCAATTCACCTAAATAGGCAAACCCCGGCGCAAAGCCCAAGGCATACACGTGATATGCTCGGGATGTGTGTTGTTGGATAAGGGTTTCTATCGATATACCGCACTGCTGAGCCGCGCGCGATAAATCTGGGCAATAGTCCTTTGTATACAATACTGGTAGAGTGTGTGTTTTTGATTGGATTTGAACTTCTTCGATAGAAGTGTCGATGCATTGAGCTAAGAGTTTTTTGGCATCGTGCGGAGAAAGTTTTTCATGATCCACAATGACCAATAGCGTGACATACGAAGGCGCAAAGTTGATAAGAGCATCTGAAAATTGAAGCTGAACGAGTTGGGCTACGGCCATAATTCGCTGAGTTAATGCTTCAGAAGGGTGATCTGCAAAATACACCATCATTGCATTAACACCCGCTATTTCAATGCGTGGGTACTTCATGCTTGATCCAAGAATGCACGAATATCCTTAGCCAAAGTCACAGCCTCAGGATTGTCTCCATGTACGCACAATGTTTGGATAGGAACAGAGAGTTTATGACCAGAAGCCGTGACAATACACTGGTCGGATATCATGGATTTCACTTGGGCAAGTGCTTCGGTTGGATCAAGACAGGCCTCGGATTTAGATCGAGACATCAATAAGCCTGAATCTTCATAGCGTCGATCGGCAAAGGCTTCAAAAATGGGTTGTACATTTCGGTCAATACACAGTTCACCCAGTTTGTCCCAGTCAAGAGTCGTTTGAAACATAAATGCCAAAGGGGATTGTCGAAAAGCAATGGCCTCTAACACTACAGAAAAAATTTCTTCGTCACGCATCATATCGTTGTATAAGGCACCATGAGGCTTAACATAGCTGATAGGTATATTCTGCGCCTTGGCTACCTCTTCCAGTGTAGAAATCTGGTCGCCTATGCTTTTTGATAGTAATTGGGGAGACATAACTATGCTGCGTCGACCAAACCCCTCTCTATCAGGATACGATACATGTGCACCAACTGTAACACGATGAGAGTTTGCTAAATCTAAGGTGTGTTGCATGACCTCGATATTGCCTGCATGTGCGCCACAAGCGATATTGGCCATATCGATAATAGGTATCAGCTCTTCATCAGAACCTTGTTCCTCGCCTACATCTGCATTGATCAGCACACTCACAATTCACTCCCGGAGAATTAACCCAGTCCGGTAATTTCCAACCAATTTTTTGCCATGAGAGCGTGTCCAGCCATCGAAGGATGTACGCCATCACCGGCCCAATAGGCTGCTGGAGTAGACTCGTTGGTCGCTTCGTCAAACATTGTTTGGAAAGGTACCCACACTGCGCCGGCTTCTTTAGCCACTTTTTTTGCTACTGC
>CALLLL010000324.1 GCA_938082445.1 uncultured bacterium | reverse complement strand
TTAGATTCCCATTAACTGCTTCCAACCGGAGTGCACTGGTCATCATAACCGATTCAGATGAACCTTGGTTCGACAAAACGACACTCCCTTCGCTTGAAATTGATGTTACCGGAAAAGAAGAGGTGGTTACAACCGCTCCATCATTCGATTTCGCTGCGTCAACCTCTTGAACTTGTTGAGCTACAGGAAATTGTGTCTCAACAGATGCAGGACCAACTTGAGTGGCTATAAACAAACCAGCCACCAATAAAGTCATGGCTGCAAGAGCAACTACTTGCCCTAATGATGAATGTTTCTTCTTGATAGAAGCCACATCATGTTCAACGCCATTATCGATCTGAGCCATTACGGAATCCACGATACATTGTTCCGTTTCGCGCAAATCCGATTGTGCTGCTGAAATGATTTGAGACCATTGCTCAACCGTTTGGGTCTGTGCCGTAGATAAAAATTGCGCTGAAGAGGCATCTTTCCCTTCAAGCAAGGCTTCTACAATGTCTGATTCATGCTTATGTGACTTAAATGTATCGCTCATACTTACAATAGACGGGATTTATGATCATTTTGTGACAAAAAATTTTATTAATTATCGGCACACCTCAACAAATCCTGTAAGTTATTGACTTGAAACACCTTACAGAACTTTATTTCTGTTTGCAGTCCTTGTGAATGCTTGATATACTTGGTCAAATATCCCAACACATTGACAAATAAAGGACAAATGGTGGATTTTACTGGAAAAATTGCCTTAATCACTGGAGGCACCCGCGGCATTGGAGCAGCGATTGCCACCATTCTAGAGTCGTATGGTGCCCAATTGATAATAACAGGCACCCAACAGGCCCAAATTGACAAACTGAACGCCTCAGCACCCGCCAACCGGGAATATTGGTGTGTGGATGTCAAGGATCGTGCATCCCTCGATGCTTTTTGCACTCGCATCGAAGGGCTAGAAAAACTCGATATTTGCATCAATAACGCAGGAACTAACCGCAATAACCCCATTGATGCCATTCAAAATGAAGATATTGATGCCATATTGGACATTAACTTACGTGCACCACTCATCATATGCCGAAGTGTTAGCCGGGTCATGAAACGTCACCAATCCGGCCGAATAGTCAACATCGCTTCCATCTGGGGCGTCATATCCAAACCCGGACGTTCGGTCTATTCTGCGAGTAAATTTGGGATTGTAGGGATTACAAAAACATTGGCGTTGGACTTGGCTGAAGATGGGATACTCGTCAATGCAGTCTCACCCGGCTTCACCATGACAGAATTACTTACAAACACTCTCTCCAGTGAAGAACAAGATGCCTTAGCTGCGCAAGTCCCACTCAAACGGATCGCTAAGCCCGAAGAAATTGCCCAAGCGGTCGCCTTCCTATCCAGCGATGCCAACTCATACATAACCGGCCAAAACATTGTAGCCGATGGCGGATTTACCAGTGCCTGATACCCTTTCAATTAAGTCCAGTAAAATCACCTATCAAGTTCAATTTAAAGACGATTTCGCCACAACCCTTGCTGAACATATTCAACCGGGCGATCATATTGTGGTGGACGCAAATATTCTTGAACTGTACCAAGATCGTATTGCACCACTTCTGGACTCAGTACAACACACCGTTATAAATCCTTCCGAAGATCAAAAAAGTTACCAAGCCATCACTTCGTTTATCGAAAACTTATTGGAAACAGGATTCCGAAAAAACAATCGGCTTTTTGCCATCGGTGGTGGAATTACACAAGACATAGTTGCGTTTACTGCGTCAATCATGTTCCGCGGAGTGAACTGGATATTTTATCCAACCACCCTTCTGGCTCAGTGCGACAGTTGTATCGGTAGCAAAACATCCATAAATTTTGGGGTATACAAAAATCAACTCGGCGGCTTTTACCCACCCAGTGAAATAATCATTGACCTCTCATTTCTTGATACGCTCTCCTCTTTAGATTTGCGATCCGGCATGGGGGAAATGCTGCATTATTTTTTAGTATCCGGCGAAGAGGATTTTCAACGCATCTGCAATGAATACGATGCCGCCATGAAAGACAAAAATGTTTTACGCGGTTTAGTTTTCCACAGCCTCGACTTTAAGCGCGGGTTTGCTGAACGCGACGAGTTCGACCAAGGCCCACGTAACGTATTTAATTACGGACACTCTTTCGGACACGCAATAGAATCCATCACTCAATACCGCATCCCACATGGCATCGCGGTTTCATTTGGCATGGATATTGCCAATGGCATTTCTGCAAAGCTTGGCCTCATCACCGAAGAAGAACGATTGCGCATACGCCCTATTCTTGAAAAAAATTGGGGCGACATACGACTCGATGAAGTCACCGTCGACAACATGCTTGAAGCCCTTAGCAAAGACAAGAAAAATGTAGGCAATCAAATAAACGTCATTCTTACTCGTGGCTTGGGCGATATGTTTAAGTCACCACTTGACGTCACTGATGATACCCGCCAATGGCTTAGCGACATTTTGGACACCATGAAATAAAGGAGCACCCTTATGGCCACTGTGGCTGCAATGATTCCCGTATTACTCGGCAGTACCCGCGTTCCGGATAAAAATATTTTACTGGTGGATGGCCGAGTGCTCTGTTCGTATAGCATCGAAGCCTGCAAAGAGTCTAAAGCTTTTAATGAAGTCTATCTCAACTCTGAAGATGGCGTGTTTGAAGACATCGCAAAACAGGAAGGTGCAAAGTTTCACCGCAGACGACCTGAATTTGGTGGTCGCCAATGCCAACAAAAAACAAAGTCACGCGACTGTGCTGGAAACCGTTGCGTAACCAATGAGCATTACCTATACCATTTTATGACCACAGGTACCGATGCCGATTATGTGTGTCAGGTGAACGCGACTTCCCCCCTACTCAAACCTGAAACTATCCAAGCTTTTGTCGATACGATGGTCAGTGGAGAGTATGATTGTTTCTTCGCAACCGAAGAGGTGCGCGCTGAAAGTTTCTATGAGGAAAAGCCCGTCACACACTCGTGCAAGTTCAAACGGCCTTCGAACGAAATTGAGCCTATCCAGGTCGTATGCTGGTCTATTGCAGGCTGGAAGCGCGAGTCCTACATTGCCTCATATGAGCGCGACGATATTAACGAAGATGGACCAGTGTTCATGCCTAAACGCGGCGTATTCCCCATTGATGAACGTGAGGCGTTGGATATTGATACTTGGCCGACGCTGGATGTGATCGAAAAATATCTCGTTGCAAGACGGTCGAATGAACAGCGTTCATGGAAGTACATTGACGGCCGAACGACTCAAGGTGGTTAACAATTAAAAGGGCTCAATCCCTTTTGCAATCAAAGATTTCCGGAGTGCTTTTAGCCCTCGACTAAATCGAGTTCGCACGGCATCTTCTTTGAGCCCTGTCAAGTCAGCAATTTCACTATTGGATTTTTCATCAATCAATCGCAAATACATGATCAGGCGATAGCGTTCTTTCAATTCTCCAATGGCTTTGGCTACGAGCTCTTGCAATTCCCCCTCACTCACAGTCTGAGCCGGGTTCGCCCCAGGCCCCGCAGGTTCCTGCCCCTTATCCCGCTCCACCACTTCCAGGGAAGATTGCTGTTTGCGCTTTTGCGTTTCAGGATTACGGCAATGATCTACCCAAGTGTGTCGTGCAATTTTCACGATCCACTGATTAAACTTCGTACCATCGCGCAATTGATCCAGTTTAGTATATGCGCGTATGAACACTTCTTGCCCCACGTCGGCAATCTCATCGCGCTCCCACATTTTCCCCCAAAGAAAGGCCATTACAACAGGCATATAACGCTTCATCAATATCTCAAATGCCGGCTTCTCACCTGACCGGACCAAATCTACCAATCGTTCATCTGGAAAGGCATCATAGCCCCCCACAAAGCCAATGACTTTGCGTTCCTCTGATGCAGATTGTGATTGATGGTCACTCATAGAGTAATCCAACTCCCATAAAGTATTGATTTACCACTAGTTAGGCGCACTACACATACTAATAATAAACGCATTTTCACACAAATGCAAGGGGACCCTTGGAACTCTATGGTCTGGTTTGACTTAGACGCCTTTGCTACAATGCAATTCTTAATCGTTAACCGGAGAACTTTTCATGATCGTAGGACAAATAAATTGTTGGCAAGACCACCTATCAGGGGATATCTGGGAAGAAATATTCAGCTTCTTAATGGGACTTGATGCCCAGTCAACAGATGAAGAAATAGAATTACGCGGAGATAAACTCTTTGCTCGCATCATGTCCTACCCTACGCGCGCACCTGAAGAAGGCGTTGTTGAATCGCACCGCGAATACATCGATGTTCAAATGACCTTGGATGGTGCGGAGCGCATTGATTGGTTCCCTACAGTCAGCCTCGACACCAAGACGGAGTACAATGCCGAGAATGATGTAGAATTTTATCATCGGTATGATCCTGCACCAGCCCAAGTGAATAATGTACCCGGTGTGTTCTGCGTGCTTTATCCTGACGATGCACATGGCCCACAACTATGGGTGGATGGCCATGCAGAAGATATCAAAAAAGTGGTCGTAAAAGTTCACCGGTCTTTGCTAGAAAACTAACCGGTCTTATCGATCGTCATTGTATATTTTAAAAACCAGTTCCATTACTTTCAGCGCATCTTCTGACGTGCCGGAAACTATGGCCTTGTCATGCAATACTGAATCCACAAAGTTCTCAACTTCCAACTCCCAACTAGGATCGGTGTCGAAATAAATCGTTTCAATTTGTGGCTTACCTGAATCAAAGCCTTCATCAAATTGACGCCGTGCAACCGAAATCGTTTCATCGCCATAGCTCCGCGTAGACGATAAAATTCCGTTAACAGACAACAAACCATCAGAGCAGTAAATCTCAAGACTGAACTTATGGTTCCACTGGGTACTGGAACTGTGTAGCATCGCTACCGTTCCTTGTTCATCTCGTAGAAGGGCAAAGGCGTTATCTTCCATAGGGATATCCCAATACGCCGTTGACACCATGCTCTTCACCTCAGTGAAGTCGCCTGAGAAATAGCGAAAGAGATCCAACATATGAATACCTTGATCAAGCAAAATCCCTGATCCGCTCATGTCTTTATCCGAGCGCCAAGAATCTTCAAACCCTTCCCCGCCCGCCTTACCATACACTCCACGCATCCACAAAATACGGCCTAAACGACCACTATCAATTATGCGCTTAGCTTCTTGAATCCCTGCATGATAGCGATGGTTAAACCCAAATTTGAGTTTTAGACCAGGATTGCGTTTTTCTGCTTCGATAATCCGCTCGATATCGTCCACCGAACATCCCGGGGGTTTTTCACTAAATACATGTTTGCCTGCATCCAAGGCAGCAATGACCATGCCCGGTGTATACCGATTAGGCGTGGCAATCATTATACAATCCACATCCGATTCCAACACATGCGCCGGATCAGTAGAACACTCTACACCATGATATTCAGCAAAATGAGCCTCATTGGGATCGGCCCCATGGGTCACATAAGTATGGGGATGCTTAAGCAATTCCTTATAACGAATGAGCCCCATTTTACCAAGGCCAATCATGCCAATGTTCAATTGCTCACTCACGCATCAATTCCTTCAGGGCGGTATGCTGCAACCCGCACATGCGAACTCAATCGATGTTTTTGCAGATAAGCTTGAAAATCATTGTGCGCCAATTCATCGCGTTGCTCAATTAAGTACTCTATAAAATGGGGCAATTCAATCGAAGGATCGGCCTTCCTCGCTTGTGCCGTTAATTCCAAATCCAACTGCCCCGGAGTACTCAGCTCGATTATGTTTAATCCCGCTCTATGGACCAAGCGGTCAATTCCTTCAACCGACAATAGATTCAAATGCTCAGGCACAAATATATACGGTGCCTTATCCCACAACATTTGTAAATCAAATCCACTAATCGTACGGGTGGTGAAAAAGAAGAGACCATTTATAGCAAGCATATCTCCCGCTGCTTTCACCATATCAAATGGTGAAAATTGATTTTCCAATTGATGCAATGCGCTAATGGCTCCCGCGCCCGACACCCCGCCCTGTGATATCGTCACTCCAATTTTGGCCAATTCAACATCCAATCCGGGCAATGGATTCACTGCATAACTAGAATCGAATAATCCAAGCCGCTGAATCTCATCAAACAAAACGGAGGAATTACTGCCCATATCAACAAAGGTACGCGATTGGGCATTGCCTTTTTCATCTACAATACGTCCAAGCCAATTGGACAAAGCCCGCAAAAGGTATTTCCTTCGGGCTTCTGCTGTCTCCCGCTGAAAATGCTCTACCCTATACTGAGTCGCATGCGATTCTTGGTAATAGTGAGCCAATGCCACTTTACTTGGACGAGGCGAAACATACACACTCTTACACTCTTCACATTCTTGAAAATGGAACCCTTCTTTTTGAAAAGCTTCGTGGCATTGGTCGGAATCACACGCAGGGCAAGCGACTTCCACCAATTCCTTCGGATCACTGAAAAATGATTTGGCATCTTCAATGGATAGACGACGAAATTCGCTCAGCAAGGTTTGCGGGCGAATGGCCGAATCATGCAATCCGCTTTCTACCACTACACGCTTCATACTATTCGCGCCTCCATCTGCTTTGATTCAGTCCATTGACTAGCATAGCGATTAAGACAATCCCAAGTCACGCAAGATATTTTCGACCGCGGATGATTCCATCCCCAATCGACACTGTTTCGTGTAGGTACCCACATGAGGGCTCAATAGTACTTGTTCGTATTCACATAAAGGCCCTGTATAGGGCTCTTCAACAAATGCATCCATCCACGCACCGGAAATTTTCCCCGAATCAAGCGCTTCACAAAGCAATGCTTCATCCACCAACTCTCCGCGTGCGGAGTTTAATAAAATTGTGCCGTCTTGAATATGTGTAAATTCATCCATTCCCAACAATGTGTCGGTTCCACTTGCATGCAACGATATAACATCTACTTTCCCAAGGCCTTCGTGTAAGTCATGTACCTGAATCAAGCCATTGGGAATGGATGCGCTATCGGCAAAGGGATCGAATATAAATAGTTCTGCCCCGAATGCTTGCAATAATTCACCGACACGTCGGCCTATTCGCCCATAACCAACCAGTAAAACCTTCGCTCCCAAGAGCCCACGACCAATCGACTTTTTCCATTCTTTATTATGCAAAGCATTATTAGTGGGAATGAGTTGGCGGCAAAGTGCCAACAAAGCGGTCAAAGTCATTTCCGCTACCGCATTTACTGGGCCGTCGGGCGTATTGGACACGATAACATTATGTTCTTTGGCCGCATCAAAATCGACATTGGTCACCCCAATGCCTACTCGAGCAATGGCTTTAAGCTGTGGCGCCGATTCAATCACCTTCCGGTTCAAGGGCTCCAGTCCGGCAATCAACCCATCAATTTCTTTAAGGTGCTCAATGATTTCTTCCTCAGTCAAACGACGACCAAAAGGATTCGGTACAATTTCACACCCCGCTTGCTCAAGTAATTTAATGGGTGTTTTGTCTTCGGCCGCAAAAGATGACGGCCCTATGGCTACACGCATTGACATAAAATTCTTTCTATAGGGTTAATTTAAGAGTGTGCCAATTGCTGGCCACGTTTCATACGTAAATATCCTGCGATACTGTGCATCATAATGCTGTATGTATCCTCAATTGGACCATACTCGTCACGCGTAGATGGCGTGTGAATGGACAACTGACTCATTTCTTTCAACTTACCTCCCTCGATCCCAGTGAGGCCTACTGTAACTCCCCCATGCGTATTGGCAAATTCTGCAGCACGTACAACATTTGGGCTATTACCACTCACAGACATCAATATAACAACATCGCCTTCACGCATATTGGCCATGAGTTGACGCTCAAAAATGGCATCAAAACCTACATCATTCCCCAGAGCGGTAATCGAAGAGGCGTTATCACTCAAGGACATCACTCGCAGTCCCGGTTTACCTTCGACTACAGTATCGGAACCAATATCCAGCACGTATTGCATGGCGACTGAGGCGCCCCCGCCATTGCCCACGAGGAAAATAGTCTTATCATTGTCACCTGCTTGTTCAATCAAGGCATATAATTTCGCAATGGCTTCAGCATCCAAACTGGATGCCAAAGAGGCGACATGCTGGCAATAAATTTTGATGTACTCCTGCGGACTCTCAGAAGCATGAAACATGGATTCAAGCATGTTCATAATTGTGCGCTCCAATGGGAAATAAGGCTGAAAGGTTCAATCCACACTTTACCAATATCTCTTCAGATACCGCAAGTGAGAGGCGATTTAAGTCCGTCGGTATCCACCGACCAACCATTTCCCACATTTCCATATCCAACGCAACGGTGCAATCTGGCGAATCCTAGGACGCCACACATTTTGAAGGTGCATCTGTAGCCAAGTATGAAAGTATCCATGCGCACGTGCATCACTGGTCTTCCAATCATTCCCGCGCTGGCACAGTATCTTGATGGCCTGTGCCACCCGAGCATGGTTTAATCCATCTACCCCGGTAAACACAGCGCTTAATGCTTGTTCTTTTCCTTCCACTCGGATGGCGGACTGTAAAGTATCGGACAATACTTGCTTCAAGTCTTCAGGGGTATAGCATTGCTGAATTAACCCTGTATCATCATTATTCAACCAATACTCAGGCTCATTAAATGAGTTGTAATAAATCACATTACGCCCCATCATCGCAGCTTCATACGGCAAGGAACTGTCGCGCGATATCAATACAGAAGACTCGGCAAGCTGCTCATGTACCTTAAATGCATTAGAAGGCAGCACATGCTCAATCCCCGATAAATCCGTTTCGTCACGTGGATGCACGGTGACAGCATATTCGAGCCCTAAGCTTTTAGCCACTACAATCACTTGCTCTACCCAAGCGCGCCCCCAGTCCACTCCTATCCCAAATGTGAAATTGCAATTGATGAGTACTCGAGGTTCTTCAGGAAGCGGATTCAGTTGGATGTCATCAAATCGCGGATTACCTGTCAAAAACATCAACTGCCTTGAATGCCGCTTCAAAGCATAAACTCCTTGAATGAAAGTAACATCGACCCATTGCATTCGCCATGGCCACCCATCGAAATCAACATTCGTCGCTTCTTGCAAACTGACCGTCGGAATTGCCTTTTCTCTACACCTCAGAATAAACAAGCGCTCTTCCCACCCCACATCATTGCCCATGAGCGCTATATCGGCGTGCGCAAACTCCACCATATCAGCGGTATGAATTACATAGTCGACACCTGCTTCATCCAATGCGGATCGCGCATGCAAATCCAATGTAGCATGCACGACAAACGTATGCGATGGACAATGGTTTGCTATTCGCAACATCGTGTTGACATGCGTATCGTCAGTCGCAAAAAACAACACATGCTCATCCAATGTCAAGGCGACATCCAATGAGTCCAGCTCAACAAGCGCTGAGCCAGTATCGGGCAACGGATCATGTTGCCCAATTTTTTTTACCGAATCCGGCATAAAAAGATGTGGGGAAGTTGTCTGTTCAGCGCTTGACTCAATGGTCATGAATAAAAGTGAATCCTTGCTCATAGTGGGCTAAATCATGCTTGGAAAGTAGCACAACGGCACAAGCAAATCAATTGATACCGTGTTGGTGCGTCCTTGCTGAGTTGACTTAATCCTCTTGGCTTTGGTCCAATAGACCCTTGTAATGTAGACAACCCGGAATTATCCATGTCAGATTCACATAATGTAACTATATGGGATGGTTTCACAATGAGTTTGTGGACGTTCTTTTTTTTCGCAGGCCTTGCCCCAGAAATTGCTTTCCATTGGTTCCGTGAACTCTCCGGGGTCACTACACAGCATGCATTCGTGAATTCTTCGGCAGTGATCTCCATAGGACTTGCCGCATACTTGGCCTTTTTTGTCTCACGTCAATGCCGCATGGCCGGACTCAACGATGCCGATGCGCAAGCTAAAGCACTTCAAGTAGTCATTTTGGCTTTACTCGCTTTCTTGGAACTCCCCTCTCGCGGCACCACATTCAGTACTCAAACATTATTAGGATTAATGTTCCAATCGTCCTACATTGAAGACCCCGATTTGCGTATTGTCATTTGGGCAGTTGGATGCTGCAAACTCACCGCTTGGGCTTATTTATACAGTCTAATCCTGCGCTTCCATTTGTTAGGGCGTCGTCAAGTTTTTAGCCGTATTCCATCATTTTTTATGCGGCACCAGTCTTCAAGTTCAAGCCGTAACTCATCTAATACCGACTAATTAAAGAGATTCATTCCTATGAAAGCAGAACTGCTAATGATCGGTACCGAGTTATTGCTCGGGCAAACCCAAGACACCAACTCCACCTACATGGGGCAAACCTTAGCCGACAATGGGATCAATCTCTATCAAAAGACTACCGTTGGTGACAATCATGAACGCATTGTTGACGCACTGAATGACGCGCTGGATCGCTCCGATGTAGTCTTGTGCTCTGGCGGTTTAGGCCCCACAGCAGACGATATTACACGCGATTGTGTTGCAGAAGTGGGTGGAGTTGAATTGGAATTTCACCAAGCCATCGTGGATAACATACAGGACAAATTTACTTCCTTCGGTTCTACAATGACCGAGAACAATAAACGGCAAGCCATGGTCCCAAAAGGCGGAATTGTTATTGAAAACCCCAACGGTACTGCACCGGGTCTCATGGTGGAATGCGATCGCGGAATCATATTTTGTTTACCGGGACCTCCACGTGAACTCAAGCCAATGATGGAAAATAGCATCTTAGGGATGCTTCGTGAGCGCTATGAATTAAACAGTATTATCCATTACCGCGTACTGCATATTTGCGGAATGGGTGAGTCAAAAGTTGACCAAATCATTAAAGATCTCATCAGTGAATCTACCAATCCAACTGTCGGCATACTAGCGAGTCCTGGTGCGGTGCGCATCCGCATTGCCGCCAAAGCCGAAACCATCGAAGCAGCTGAAGTACTAATCGATCCTGTAGAAGAAGAGATTCGCGGATACTTTCCTGGCATTATTTTAGGTACCGATGATGACACCCTAGAAGGGGTTGTTGACCAATTAATGAATACTCGTGGTTGGGGAATGGACGTCATCGAGACCATTTCAGCCGGGTCAATTGCCTCACGTATGACCAAAATTGGAGCTAAATGCTATCGCTCAGGGCGCGTTTACCCATTGGAAACACTAGACTTAGCTAACATCGAGGCCCTCTCGGTGGAATTGGCGTCCCGTTCTATGCTAGAATCTGGTTCTGATTGTGCATTAGCCGTTGTGGCGGATCCCGCTGCGGGGAGTAGTATCGCCACCTTTATTTATCCCAACGGTCAAGAAACTTGGTCACTAGGACGTACAAGTCAGAGTAATGTCATGCAAGAAAGAACAGCCATACTCGCACTAGAGTTTTTACGGCGCTTTCTTATTCAATAGCTTAATTCCGCAGCTTTTACGAAACCCCTATTTAAAAAAGGATAGACATCCGGGTCTTCTACGCCCGAGATGCAGGTACTTGTTATGTTAACACTGATCGCCCTAATGCTTTACACTCAACAGCCTGTGGCGCCTGTCCACGAAGGCGTAGCCTCTTACTACACAGTGGCCAGCAGCAGCGACATGACCGCTTCCGGCGAAACCATGATCGACGAAGCACTGACCTGTGCAATGATTTCCGGTAAATTTGGTGAGCACTATCGCGTGACAGCAGAAAACGGAAACAGTGTTGTGGTTCGTTTAAATGACCGTGGCCCTTACATCGATGGACGTGATATTGACCTTTCAGAGGCCGCTATGCGCGCGCTGGATCCCAAGCTCAAAAAAGGTGTCATCAATGTCACCATTGAAAAAGTCAATGAAAAAGAAATCCCTCCATTGTTCTAACCCCAATAACCACAACAGTTACCCTCTATTTATCTGCCCTTTAATCTTCTGGATTTTAGGGCATTTTTTCGTTCCGCATGGTGTTTAAGTACTTTGTTGATCAATACTTAATCAAAGAGTAGAATAAAACTGAGTTCTGGGTTGTAGTGTGTATACGTGTTTTTAAAAAAAGCGAAACTTTGGGATATATAAACTCTATGCGACACACCATTTATGCAAGTATTCTTTTGGCAATGGCAGCTCTGTTGCCCTTGAGCATGGCCCAAGATGCCCCTGACTCAACAGAAACCGATATTTCTTCTACCTCCGATACAGAATTAACTGTCGTTGAATCCAACAATGAAGTAATCGTTGTTTGCCCTATCAACGGCATGATTGAACCTGGAGTATTGGTCCTGGTTGAGCGCGCATTAAAAGAAGCCGAAGAGCTCAATGCCAAAGCCATAATTTTTAAAGTTGACACCTTTGGTGGTCGTGTTGATTCCGCCATTGATATTACCACTGCCATTGGTAAAGCCCCTTGCCGAACCATAGCTTTCATTGAAGGCCGTGGCGCAATCTCAGCTGGGGCTATCATTAGCTACAGCTGCGATGACATCATCATGACCCCTGACACCAATATCGGCGCCTCAATGGTGGTCTATCAAACCAGCGATGGCATGGCCCCTGCCGAAGAAAAAAGTGTCTCCCTCGTACGCGCCAAAATGCGGGCTTTAGCCATTGCCAATGGACACAACGCAGACATCGCTGAAGCTATGGTGGATAAAGACATCGAGCTTCGCGGATATGTGAATGAATTGGGCGAGTATGTTGTGTATTCAGTGGACTCGGATGGCGATGAAGACGATATTAAATCGAAAGACAATGTAAAACCCGAGGCTTTACCTATTGGGGATATTGTCAAAGGCATTACCGAAGATTTGCCCGTTGGTGTAACCGTTCCAGCCCCTGAAGATAAAGATGAAGAAGTGAGTGAACGGGTGGATGAATCAGCCTCAAAAAGCTCCGAGGTGGGCTCACTTCAGTATAAAGACGGCAGTGAATTGGTGCTGGCACGCGGAAAATTACTTACTCTCACACCCAGTGAAGCCATAAAATATGGCCTCATTGAAGATACCGCCATTGATGTAGATGCCACCGTTACTCACTTCTTATTGGGTGGTGGGACATACCACATCATCGAACCCAACTGGGCCGAAAAAACTTTCCGTTTCTTAACCAGCCCAACAATTGCCGGTTTATTAATGATGCTTGCTATAGGTGGATTGTACCTCGAAGTTCGCACCCCAGGATTTGGTATTCCCGGAATCATTGGTATCAGCTGCTTAATAATTTTCTTTGGATCGCATTATGTTCTCCATCTGGCCGATACCATTGATCTACTTCTTGTACTTGTCGGGATTTGCCTAATCCTATTGGAAGTTTTTGTCATACCGGGTTTTGGTCTAGCCGGCATATCGGGTATGATCTGTCTTCTTATTGGTATGTATCTATCACTAGTGAGTTTTACAATCCCACAATATACTTGGGAATTTGAAAGCCTTAAGGACGTTGCCACTTCTTTCTCGGTCTTCGTGTTATCCTTTAGCGCACTAATTGCCATTACGTGGAAATTCCTTCCTCTCATGCCGTTCTATGGCGCATTGGTTATGGAAGGCGTTCAAGATGCATCCGAAGGATATGTTGGATCGGACCTCGAATTGGCGGCAGCTTCCATTGGCTTACACGGAACGGCGACCACATTATTACGCCCTGCCGGAAAAGGCCGCTTTAATGATCGCACTTACGACATAGTTACACGCGGTGACTTTATTGATAAAGGCGCAGCGATTGTTATTGTTCAGTCCGACGGTAACCGTTTTGTAGTTGAACTGGACGACGAGGAGACCAATCATGAGCACGCGTAACTCAATCGTAGCAATGTTAAAGCAACTATTGCAGGACATGGCTGTATTGCACCAACAAGGTGCTGGATACTATAGCTGCATGCCAATCATTGATCGCTACAACAAGCTACTGGGCCAAGCGCGCTTGCTGTTCACCAATGAAGATACATTGATCGCAACCTTTGAAAACCAAGTAGAAGACGACCCTAAAGATCCTGCTTACAAAATGAAAATTGTTCAAGCCATTCGTATCGAAGTGGGACAATTGATCGCTTTACTAGAAGTCTCGGAGCAGGAAGAAGAAGGAGATAATGCATGACCGCAATTATCATTATGTTTCTCGCCGGAGTAATTCTAGTACTGGCCGAGTTCTTTTTACCGGGTCTCATCCTTGGGATCATTGGTGGCTGTTTGATACTAGCCAGTTGCATCACAGGTGTTATGCAATATCCTCAATACGCTCCTTTGATTATTGGCGGTGAACTCTTAGGGTTCTTTATTGCACTCTTCGCGGGTTTTTACCTTATCACCAAAACACGCTTACGAAATTTATTTATCCTCAACGAAACCATGAGTGCAGAAGAAGGGTATACTGGCCCTAGCCAGAATCCTGAACTTGTAGGGCAAACAGCAAAAGTATTTAGCGCATTACGCCCTGCCGGAACAATTATTTTAGACAAAGAACGCATAGATGCCATTTCAGATGGCACCTTTATCGATGCTGGAAAGACCGTAAAAATCATTACCGTACAAGGCAATCGAGTAGTAGTAGAAGAACAACAGGAGGTATCCATAGCGCAGGAAGGAACCGAAGGGCAATGGACATAGCAATTGTAGTGTTATTGGGTCTAGCAATTGCCTTAGTTTTGCTGGTTGGATCAATAGGGTATTTATATTTTTTCAGGCTTTGGTTCCGGACCCACATTGCACAATGTTCAGTACCGTTAGCAACAATAGTTAAAATGTTTTTCCGTGGAGGAAGTCCGCACATTGTGCTAATGGCCTATATCCAAGCACACAAAGCAGGATTTTCTCTTGCACTGGATGACATGGAAGCGCATCATAAGAGCAAGGGAAACATACGGGCTGTAGTACAAGCCTTAATTGAATCACAAAAACTCGGCACAAACACGCCATTTGAAATATTGTGTGAACAAGATTTACAAAAAAGACAAGTACTTGAGCAATAGACAGTTGTTCAAGTCTTCAGCAGTAATTAAATAAACAAGAATGTAAACTGAAAGGATTTATTATGCAAATTGTAATATACATATTAGCGGCCTTTGCCGGAATTATGTGTTTGATTTTCTCTGTCATGATGTTCTCGTACTTTGGCCTATGGATACAGGCAATGGCTTCGAAAGCCAATGTTGGATTGCTTCAAATCGTCTTTATGCGCCTGCGTAAAGTGCGCCCATCAGTGATCGTAGAAAGTCGCATTATGGCGGTAAAAGCCGGTCTGCGCGTTTCTACGAACGAATTGGAGACCCACTACCTTGCCGGCGGTAATGTCGTACGCGTAGTACAAGCCTTGATTGCGGCCGATAAAGCCAATATTGAATTGACCTGGCAAAAATGTACCGCTATCGACCTCGCGGGTCGTGACGTACTCGATGCTGTGCAAACATCAGTAAACCCTAAAGTGATTGATTGCCCTGACCCCAATAAAGGCGGCGTGAACTATGTTGCAGCTGTAGCGATGGACGGAATCCAAATTAAAGCCAAAGCCCGTGTGACAGTACGCACCAATATTGCCACCCTTATCGGTGGTGCAACTGACGAAACCATCATTGCGCGTGTAGGTGAAGGTATTGTAACTACAATTGGTTCGGCTGAATCCCACAAAAAAGTGTTGGAAAATCCAGATATGATTTCGCGAACGGTGCTAGAACGTGGACTTGACTCCGGTACCGCTTACGAAATTCTTTCGATTGATATTGCTGACGTTGACGTCGGTGAAAATATCGGTGCGATTCTACAAACTAAACAAGCTGAAGCGGATAAACAAATCGCCCAAGCCCGCGCCGAAGAACGACGTGCTATGGCGAAAGCCCGTGAAGCCGAAATGCGCTCACAAGTGGTTGAAATGCGTGCTAAGGTGGTCGAGGCTGAATCTGAAGTACCTAAAGCAATGGCCGACGCATTCCGCAGCGGCAATATGGGTATCATGGATTATTACAAAATGAAAAATGTAGTAGCCGATACCGGTATGCGTGAATCTATTTCAAAAATAGACGAGAATGATAAAAACAACCCAACTGCTTAGAGCAGAGGAGTATTGACTCATGGGTGATTTATTTCCAATTCTTGTCTTCATTGTAATTGCTATCGCATCGACTGCGCAGAAATTACAAGAAGGTAAGCAGAAAAAAATCGCTGAAGAACGGCGCAAAGAACGATTGGCTAAACGCAAAGAAACAGGCAATTCGCCTGCAACGCAAACGGCCAATCGTGAAGGCGCTGTGCCAGTTCGCCGAGCCCGCCCAAAAGGTGCGGGTCATGGCGAAAAACCGGCTCAACTCGAACCCGGCACATCGGGTAAAGATTTGATCGAAGCACTCTTTGGCGAAGGTGCAGCGGAAACGATGGATGGATGGACAAAAGTCGATTCTCCTGCCCCTCCCAAAGCGAAGCCAAAGCCTGCTCAGCAGTCATCGGATAGAGACCAACAAGTTCGTCGTCAAGATCATCCAGCAAATCCACGCGAAGCGGCTATGAAACAACGCGAGGACATGGAAGAACAATATGCCCGAGACAATGATCACTCTGTTCGCGGTCATGCCAGAGGGGTGTCGCACCAAAATCCTGAACCAGGTGCACGACGGGCCAAAGCTTCGCAGCAACGGCAACAGTCGAAACAGGAACAACGACGCATTGCCGCAGAGCGAAAACGTCGCCAACAGCAACTGCAACAACAAAAGCGTCAAGCACAGCAAAAAGCTCAACAAAAGCGTGCTCCACAACGCCGAGTAGTTGCACCTGTTGCTAGCGGGGAATTTATCCCTCGATCCATGCCAGAAGTACGGCGAGCGATTGTGCTGGCTGAAATTTTAGGACAACCTAAAGCCTTCGAATAGATTGTAGTTTAAGATATCCGAACATCCACCCCTTACTTTTTTGATTGATATCGAAAAAGTAAGGGGTTTTTCTTAGAAAAATGCTCTTCATTATGCTACACTCGTAGTCTATGTCAAATGCACACGATTTTCCGGTTATTGTTCAGTCCGATCGCTCCATTTTATTGGAGACTGATGGGCCATCCTTTGAGGATGCCCGCGATGCGATTGCGTCCTTTGCCGAATTGGTCAAATCACCTGAACACATTCACACCTACAGCATCACACCTTTATCCCTCTGGAATGCAGCAGCAACCGGGATGCACGCGGAAATGGTCACCAATCGGTTAGCAGCATTTAGTCGGTATGAAATCCCTGACAACATCGCTTTTGAAATTAAGGACTATATGTCCCGCTATGGGCGCTTAAAGCTTTATAAGCTTGAAGATGGCCAACTTGTGATCGAAGTAGACGATCCAATGCTCCTTGTTCAACTGATGAATGAACCAAGTATTCAACAATACGCCAAAAAATCGGTAGACGGTAAAAAAATCTTGGTGGATCCTGGCGATCGCGGCAATATCAAAATTGCCCTAATCAAAATCGGATTCCCTGTAGAAGATTTAGCAGGATATGTAAGCGGCGCCCCCCTTGAATTGGCATTTAGAGAAGAAACCTTAACCGGAAAACCCTTTGGCCTACGTAAATACCAAAGAAAGTCCGTAGATGCCTTTTATATGCGCGGTTCAAATCATGGCGGCAGCGGGATAGTAGTATTGCCCTGCGGTGCCGGAAAGACGTGCGTAGGTATAGGTGCCATTCATGCTATGCAAACTCAGACCCTTGTCCTTACCACCAACACCTTGGCTCTTCGCCAATGGAAAAACGAGTTGCTCGACAAAACTGACCTCACCGAAGATCAAATCGGCGAGTACAGTGGTGAGTCCAAAGAAATTCGTCCCATCACTATTGCAACGTATCAAGTTCTCACGTATCGCAAATCAAAAGACAGCCCCTTTGTACACTTTGGTTTATTCGACCAAGGCAACTGGGGTCTCGTAGTTTACGATGAGGTACACCTGTTGCCAGCCCCAGTATTTCGGGCCACTGCCAGTTTGCAAGCCCGTCGCCGTATTGGCTTAACAGCAACGCTGGTACGTGAAGATGCGCGCGAAGAGGATGTATTCTCCCTTATTGGGCCGAAAAAATACGATGTTCCGTGGCGAGTTCTTGAGAAACAAGGCTGGATTGCGACTGCCCACTGTCATGAAATCCGTGTACCGTTATCTGCTGAAGAACGCTACAGCTACGCCATTGCCAATAAGCGTGGTAAATTCCGTATCGCCTCGACCAATCCCGAAAAAATTGCTGTGTGCCGCCGTCTCCTCAAAAAGCACCAAGGCGACAATGTGTTGATTATTGGTCAGTATCTGGATCAGCTCAAGGAATTTGCCGATGAACTGGATGCCCCAATCATCACAGGGAAAACAGGAAATAAATTACGTGACGAACTCTACACTGCATTCCGTACAGGCCAAATTAAATTACTCATCGTTTCTAAAGTAGCGAACTTCGCAATTGATTTACCCGATGCCAATATCGCCATTCAAATTTCCGGGACATTTGGATCTCGTCAAGAAGAAGCTCAACGCTTAGGCCGTATTTTACGCCCTAAAAGCGATGAAGCGATAGCGCACTTTTACTCCATCGTTTCGCGCGATTCATCCGATCAAGAATTCAGCATTAAACGGCAATTATTTTTGACCGAACAAGGCTACAAATACAATATTATGCAGGCGGAGGAAGTTTAACCCGGCATGAACCGGCAGGGGGCTCAATGGCGCAGGTGACAACCTATACGGGAACAACCGCTTCCCTTCGCGCACAAGCGATTGATCATCAATTGCTGAATGCCCCTACTCAAACTCGGTTAATCGTGCCCACTCAACGCGCTGTACAACAACGCATGCAGACCCTGCTCCAGAATTCCCCCAATACTCAGGGATTCTTAGGACGCCCCATCGTAACCTTTCAGGACTTCGCTTCTAGCTTACTTGAAGGGAGTGACGACCATTTCCCATTGGTTTCCCCTACTTCGCAACAGCTCTTGTTGAAGCGCTCTATCCAACTAGCCAACGATGAAGCACTTCTGGATTTCATTGGCGATGCGGCCAATCGACCCGGCTTTGTACATCACGTTCAGCGCGTGATCGCCCAACTCAAACAAGACGCCATTGACCCCCTAGCCTTTCGGGAACTAATAGCACGCAGGGCACACCCTTCACCCTTTGATAACGCTGTAGCTGAGATATACATAAATTACCAAAACCTATTGCTTAGCTCTAAAACGTTTGACTTGCAAGGAATGTATTGGCTGGCAGATTTAGCCTGCCAAAGCAATAAAGCCAAAGGCCTTGACACTATCAGCACCTTACTTATCGATGGCTTCGACGACTTTACCCCTTCCGAATTTCGTCTAATCCAGTCTGTTGAAAAACATATAAGTACACTTATCTTTGGGCTCAATTACGACCCAGCCCCTAGCCGTAAAGATGCGTACGCATTAGTCCGTAGTACCCATGAGCACATACAAGACAGCTTTGATACGCAATCCAAAGACTTCGAGGGCACTATAGATGAAGCCGCTACGACATGCCAACAAATGGCGCGCACTTTATTTTGGCGAGACTCTTCAGACCTACAGTCCTTGTCGCCAACTGTTAAGCAAAACTTAAACCTGCTGCCCTGCCATACAGTAACCCATGAAGTGGAAAATATTGCACGAACGATTAAACATCAAATTGTGCACCGCAATATTCCCCCTTCTGATATTTTAGTCATCTTGATACAACCCGATCTGTTCGCACATACCTTACAATCGGTATTTAGCGAGGCAGGCATCCCTGTACAACCTATTCAAACCGCAACCTTATCCAATGCTGCAACAGCAGATTTTTTCCTCAAGGTATACGAGGCCACCGCCCAATGGGAACGAGAAGCGATTATCCATTTGCTCACCTCGCCCCAATTCCAGTCCCTGGCTCAATCCCCGCCCGAACATGTGGCTACGTATCGACACATTGCATATCGCGCAGAAATATTGGAAGGATCCACGCAATGGTCAAGTCGCCTCATTCATTTATCCTCACGACTTCAAAAACGAAACGAGCGCACCGTCGACACTTGGCTTCAACACATACCTCACTTACACGAGGCCTGCATTTCGATGCTTCAAGATGTTGAACGACTAAAAGCACTCACCACCTCGATCCCAGGAACAGCAACTTTTCAGTCTCACATACAATCACTTAAATCAATCCGAGACTCCTTTTCAATCGAAGTTTTTCTTGGATCTCCAGATGTACCAAACCCTGAACAGGAATTTTACGCATGGGATGCTCTCACAGTTTTATTAAACGACATCGAATCCACCTCCAACCTAATCAACACCCCATTGTCCCGCACGGAATTTGTCGTCCAGCTGCGCGAATTGTACAACCTGTGCCCCATTCCTGAACGAAGCAGCCCAGAAGGTATTTTGTGTTTAGGGCTAGACGATGCCCGCCACATACAACGTCCTAATGTCTATGTATGCGGAGTGAATGAGAGCGCAATACCCTCTCCTCCACCTGTCAACGCCATCTATGCTCAATTTGACCAGCAGGATCTCGCTACAGTGGGTCTACGTATGCTCTCTCATCGCGAACATGCTCAAAAAGAACGCCTTCAGTTTCTTCGATTATTTAGTATTGCCACTCACCAACTCACACTTTCATGGCACGAAAGCACCCAACAAGGCCAAGTACTCTACCCAAGCCCTTTTATCCAAGATCTAACCGACATACACCAGCAATCCTCCCATGAACACCCGCTTATTAGCACACCTTCCGAAGAACTATTACCAGCAATGAATGTTCGCGAGGCCATGAATGCCAGCATGAAAGCAAAAACGGCCCTATCACCCTACTTAGAACCGTACCTCACCCCCACGCTCAATAAATTACAGGCCGAAAAAAGCCGCTATACGGGCGCAGATTTTAATGAATATGACGGAGTCCTCAGACAAGAAGATACCGTAAAATTAATCGCGCAATACTACGATCCCAACCATCTTTTTAGCGCAAACCAAATCGAAACATATATCGATTGCCCTTTCCGGTTTATGATGCGCACCATGCTCAAAATATCCGAACGCGAAACCCCAGCGCTCAGTTTTGATCGTAAACTGATGGGTATCATCTATCACAACACATTAGAAGCATTTTATACGCGCTACACCGGGAAACTACTAGAAGATATCCCATTGGACGAAGTACTCGATAGTATGACACACATAGCAGACGAAGTCTTCAGCCAAACAGTAGGAGAGTTTGAAGATACCTACCCAGGCATTGCTCAAGTAGAACGGGCACGCATACGTCAAACTCTTCTAGGGCACGTTGAGCATCACCATGAAGAAGGTTCGCAAGGCTGGAAACCCTCACAAGCAGAAGTTACTTTTGGAGAGCCATTGCATTCTACCAGTGACTCGCTATCCAGTCCTGACACCTTCCCCTTCCCAATGGGTTCCGATGAGTATCGCTTTACTGGGCGCATTGACCGAATCGATCTCAACGATGATGGAGCTGCGCGCATTGTGGATTATAAATCTTCCCTCGGATCCATTTCGGAAAAAGACATCAAAGAGGGGCGCAACATTCAACTCAGCCTTTATGCCATGGCCTTGGAAAAAGTGCTCCTTCCTGGAGACATCTGTAGCGAAGCCATCTATCTCAAAATTGGAAATGACGAGATGCGTGGTAAACCCAAACGCGATCCAAGCATCCCCATAGAAGCTGCACAAGAGTCCATTGCCCTAGCAATAGAACAAATACAAACCGGTATTTTTCACCCCAAAGCGCATGAAAAGTCCTGCAAATACTGCCCTAACTCTAAAGTGTGTCGATTTGAAGAAGGGCGCATCGCCGGGAAAGCTCAATCATGAAGTACACCCCGGAACAACATAAAGCGATTGTCACCACTGGCCAACATATCAGCGTAAGCGCAGGGGCTGGCTCAGGAAAAACCCGTGTACTTGTTGATCGCATTGTACATTTACTGGAGCATGAAGGGGCTGCGCTCTCCGAAATTGTCGCGATCACTTTCACTCGAAAAGCCGCTTCAGAGATGAAGGAACGCCTTCGAGAAGCCTGCTACGCAAAAGCGCCTGACGACGATGCACAAGCCATGTCACGATGGCGCGACATCCTCTACCAAATCGACACCGCACGTATTACAACCATCGATTCATTTTGCTCTGGTCTTCTGCGTGAATACGCTTTATGGATGGAAGATGATCCGGACTACACTCTAATGTCCGAGTCTGACATGGCCTTACTACCAAAACGCATTGCGCAAAATACACTGATCCCATTACTCGACAAACAAGATGAAATAGCATTAAAAGTAGCCACAGAGCTGGGAATTAACAACACCGTTGAGCAACTAGTAAGCTTATTAAATCAACCCATTCTCCACGACTTATTACTTCAGTACGCAAATGGAAATACGCACACTGTGATAGAGCAATGGCGCGAAACATTGCATACACATATTCAAGAAAAAGCTCAATCATATCGTGTACGCTTACAGTCATTGGAAGATGTCATTGACGACAACAATCATAAATACGAAATTTGTCGCCAACTGTTAAGTTCTATTTTCAATAACTTAGCGACCAATTCATCACCCGACAGTATTAAAAATTCCATAATTCTACTTGAAGAGTTAAACTTTAAAGGCGCACGGATCCGCAAGACCTTTGACGCTGAGCTATACGAAGAACTCAAAGAAATCTGCAAAGTGGGCAAAACGTTCATTGTCGATATGGTCAAACCCTATTTAAACGACGATGACATGGAATGCGCGGCCACATGCACTCGCGATATTGCAGTCGTATACACTCACGTCTACGAGGCCTACCACCAGCACAAACGCGCCAACTCCGTAAAAGACTTCTCCGATTTACTACGCGACGCTTTAACTTTACTCAATACACAGCCCGCTATTCGCAATCAAATAGCCGGCAGCATTCGCTATTTAATGATCGATGAATTTCAAGATACCAACCCTGCCCAATGGGCTTTAGCTCAACGCCTCATGCAAACAGAATCGCAAAAAGGGCCAGAGCTCTTCATTGTGGGAGACGCCAAGCAATCCATTTATCGCTTTCGTAATGCTGATGTTTCCGTATTCCAAGAAGCCCAAAAGTCCACAATTGAAACGATCCAACTCAACACCAATTTCCGTACCGTTCCCAATATCATGGACTGGATTAATGCGTTTTTCTCGAAAAGCCAATTGCTTAAATCGGTGGCACACCCTTGGGAACGACTGGAAGCTCATCGTCCCTTAGAGAATGAAGCTCGACTTACTTTTTTACTCAACACCCAACCCGTAGGAACACCTACCTATGTCCAGCGACAGACCGAAGCCGAAGGTATAGCGAACCATGTCGCATACCTGACTTCTACTCAAGACACCTCTTTCAAAGATATTGCTTTACTCTTTCGTACCAAGTCGAACATTTACTTGTATGAAAATGCTTTAAAAGCGAAAGGCATCCCCTACGTAGTTTTGGGTGGGAGTCAATTCTTTCATCGGCAAGAAATTTCAGACATCATGAATTTACTACAGGCCGTTCTGGATCCTTGGCATGAAGAAGCACTCTACGGCTGGCTACGTAGTCCCATGGTTGCCCTAAGTGACGACAGCTTAGTCTCCCTCACCTGGCAACAGGGACTTGCTAAACAATTTTATAGTGATGCAACCGTAATCGATAAAGAACAACAAGCCCGGCTTAATCAAGCTCGTCAATGGATTGCACACTTTCGAACAATCGCTCAAGGCACAGTATCCGAACTTCTACAATCCATCATAAACACCACGCACTACGAGGGCATTCTTCTCGGTCTCCCTCACGGTGAACAACGATTGCGCAATATACAAAAGCTACTGGATACTGCGCGTGACATGACACAATCTGGAAAGCCACACCTCCATGAATTCATGCAGTTTTTGGAGGAGCAGCGTTCCCCAGGTGTGCTCGAAGGGGATGCTCCCTTAATGGGTGAGCAACATAATGCGGTCACGTTAATGACCGTTCATGCTTCTAAAGGACTCGAGTATCCCGTCGTTATATTGCCGGATACTTCCACTGCTTCCCAATCCGGCTCACGCGAACATAGCCTCAAAGCACATGCAAACTATGGCATATGCCTACGGCCATCCAGCGACGAAGACGCTAACCCGGCCATGTACAATTTCCTCAAAGCTCTCGACGAAGACGAAGACCGGCATGAAGATGCCCGGGTACTGTATGTTGCCATGACTCGTGCTCAAGATCGACTCATTATTAGCGGTACCCGTCTGCAAAAATTCAATGACGATGGTGAAATCGCCGAAGTAAAAGTAGCAGGGAAAAATAGTTGGTTGGCCTCGTTTGCTGATGCAGATACATTTAACTTGCTAGAATGTGATTCCAACTGGCAAGGTACCTATGAAGTCATCGTGGATATCAACGATATCGAAACTTCTCCACTTACAATATCGAAGGAAGTACAGAAACAATCAATCCCCGATGGTGATTTTAGCCCCATAACCATTCCTGAAAAACCTAAGAATTTTATTTCCACAACATCTTGGTTAGACCAACACTTTCGGGGACCCGATCACAGCAATGAATCAGATTTTAACCCAACCAACGTACTTACACTCCAACGGGGTACAATCGTTCATCGCTATCTGGAAGTATGGGATTTTGACAAGGACAGCCCTCCAAATATTGAAACCTTCCTCACAGCAGAATTTCCCGCACAAGTCGATAATAAATCCATTGCAGAAACCTTATTGCACTGCGCAGACACATTAATCGATTCTGAACTATATGCACTCTTGCGCGAAAATGGTCCGCTCCAACGCGAGATCCCATTTGTTATGCCTCATGATGATCACTGGATATCCGGCACCATCGATATGCTCACAGCTGACGGTACAATCATCGATTACAAAACAGGGAGTTATCGCGAAGAAAAACTTCCGCGTTATGAATCCCAGCTACGCCTTTATGCCCAGGCCCTCGAACATCTCAGCAACACCCCACCAACTGCTGCCTGGATTTACTTCGTCGACTCTGGCACCATACATCAAGTCTCTCTTTAAGAATAATCAATTTCGGGGCAAGCATCTATTTATGCTATTCTTGTTCTTCGAAACTATTACTTCTAAAGAGCTATATGAACAAGACTTTTACCATAGATCACATTCAATCGGCACTAGACGCACACTCACCCAATGAACAGCCCTCACTGGATTCTGAGCGCAATGCCGCAGTCGCGATAGTGCTCTCTGAAGCCCCCACAGGCGAATTGGCAGTGTTATTTATGCAACGCGCCGAACACCCACTCGATCCATGGTCCGGGCAAATGTCCTTTCCAGGTGGCGGCGTAGAAGATCACGATGAGACTCTCAAGCATGCTTCCATGCGAGAAACCTTAGAAGAAGTGGGCTTACCCTTAGACGATACCCACTACATTGGCCGCTTGCACGATCAATTTGGTGGACGACTTAAAACCCATCTACTGGCCGTATCCCCATTTGTATTCTATCACCCCGATCCCCCGCCATTCGTGCACAACGAAGAGGTAGCCGACACGGTATGGGTGCCCTTATCCTATATGGTCAACCCCAAAAACTCCGTACCCTTTAACACCCCCTTGGATCCCGAAGGTAGAGCCTTCCCTTCATTTCAATACCAGCACTATACGATCTGGGGATTGACGTATCGAATGTTAAGGGATTTTTTTGCACTACTAGACATAGAACTCCCCATGGATCCTGAACTTAAAAAAGGAAATTGAGTTATTCCTGTTCCAGGAATTCCCCAGCGCAGATGCTGCATTCACTATCGCCTTCAGCATCGCATGAGTGCCCACCATCCTTGACATACTGCGCATAACGATTGGCCAAATCTTCATCGCCCTTGATGAAATACATCAACTCAATCAGTTGCTTGCCTGTCTCAAGACTCATCAGATGCTCCATTTTACAAGCATCAGCATAGGCAATATCTTTCGGTAGGCCCAGAACATTCTGAAAAAAATTCGATAGAATGCGAAAATTGCGTTCCACAATATTCGCCATCGCCTCACCTTTATCATCCAGCAATAAAAAGCGATTGGGATCTTCTTTCACCCATCCACGCTTTTTGAGGTGAGCAATCGACATTGAAGCCGCACCGCGGGAAACTTCTAATTTTTCAGCCACATCGGTCACACGGGCATACCCCAATTCTTCACGCAAGCTATCAATAGCCATTAAATAATGGGCTGCGGAGTGGGTCAGTTCATTTTTTTCAAATTCGCGCCAATACGCCGAATCATTAATATCTTTAGACAATCGATGCTCTCCCAAGCGGTTTTCCTTCTCACAAACACATTGTAAGTGCTCCATCGAATGATATGCAAACTTTACGCTTCAAATACCACTGATTATGAGTACAAACAAGCATTAAAGCCCATCTCATCCTGAAATATATAAATAATAAGCTCATTTTTGAATTTTTTTCTAAAAAGTGCTAAAGTTTGATCAAATGCTGCCGATAATAGGTACGAAGAGTTGCCTAAACAAGGCAGAAGGAGCAAGATTATGGTAGGAATACAGGGAATAGGAGGCGTACAAGAGCCGAATCGTTCAGATCGGTCTTCTTCTACGCGCGATAATGCTAAAGCTCCCTCCACCAGCGAAGAATCATCCTCATCAGACGGTGTTGTCATAAGCGGTGAAGCACAAGCAGCTGCAAAAGTGGCCCAGGCAGTTACAGCATCTGCCACACAATCCGATATTCGCGCCGATAAAGTCGCTGCAGCCAAAGAATCCATTGAACGTGGCGACTATAAAAAGCCCGAAGTAGTAGAATCAGTTGCTCAACGGATTGCTAAGTACCTATAATCGGTTCATGAATATTTCCTCTCGAAACGCTTTTTCATGGTGTGCAATTTTCTTAGTGCTACTATCCACCACATTCATGGGCTGCCGTACGGTTAAAAAAGTCCTCCACCCATATGGTCATGGCGGAGGTAGCTCCCATAAAGCCCCTCCAGGACCACATGAAGTAAAAGGCATAGCCTCTTGGTACGGCGGTAAGTTTCACGGACGCCTGACAGCCAACGGCGAACGCTACAATAAAAATGGCATTTCAGCAGCCCACAAAACTCTCCCATTCGGCACCGTCGTACGCGTGAAAAATTTACGCAATGGAAAAACAGTCGATGTACGTATTAATGACCGCGGCCCCTTTATCAAAGGACGTATCATTGACTTGTCCAAAGGCGCTGCCAAAAAGATCAACATGATTAACGATGGCATAGTCCCTGTAGAACTCACCATACTCAAGATGGGCAACGGCTAAGCCTCCCCACACTTAGGCGGAGCATTTCAACGTGCACACCCTCATGATCCATACCGGAGGCATTGGTGATTTTTTATTAACTTGCCCCACCATCAATGCACTTTCTCAATTGGACGATATACATCTAGCAGGCCATCCCGATCGTCTACAATTAGCGGTCAATGCGGGTATTGCATCATCAGCCCAGTCTTTAGATAACATCGGATTTGACTCTGTTTTTACACAAACCAATAAGCGGCTCATACAAGCACTAAGTCAAACTGATAAGATTATTGTATGGATGAAGGATTCAGATCAATCCATTCAGAAAAGCCTCAAAGCAATCTCCTCAGCCAAAATACTAATATTTGACCCTTTGCCACCAAAAGACTTCATTCATCATGCCAGTGAATACTATGCTCAATGCTTAGGACTTCCCCTTCAACCTCCCTTTCGCTGGTCACCGAGAACAGTATCGAAGCATTTTGATATCGTCATCCATCCCGGCAGTGGAGACCCGAAAAAAAATTGGCCCTTGGAATATTTCGAAGACCTTGCAGCTCAATTGGAATCGACAGGGCGAAAGGTTACTTGGTGTATTGGACCGGCTGAAGCAGAGCGCATGCCTCGATTTCCCAATGGCCCACTTATACAAAGCACGACTCTCACTGAACTCGCAGAAGTGCTCGCCACTGCTCAACAGTATATAGGGAATGACTCAGGCATCACCCACCTGGCTGCATCTCTAGGCCTACCCACCATTGTATTATTCGACCACACAGACCCAAGCATCTGGGCACCTCAAGGGGAAAATGTCACCGTGCTTCATCAGGCCAATGACCCAGCAGAACTGATCCTAAACCACCTACATACAGAACTATAGGCATAAAAAAGCTCCGGACAGCTTAAAAAGCTATCCGGAGCCTATAAAAAATGGCATCCCCAAGGGGATTTGAACCCCTGTCGCCGCCGTGAAAGGGCGGTGTCCTAGACCAAACTAGACGATGGGGACACAATAAAACGTGTCCGACACAAAAACACCACCTATCGGCCCGTTGCCGTGGAGGCGGTGCGGTCAACCAAGCTTGGCTTGGTTAAGTGGCGATATAGTATCAAACCCCAAACGGAGGGATCAAGAAAAAAATAAACACCTGTCATTGCAATCCTTAAATCGGTATGCAAAATTAATTTATCAATATAGACCATCAAAGCTCCCATGAATTTTCAATAAACTACAAGCAGTAGCTTATTAAAGCTAAATTCTGTGAATACTGCCCAAAACTGTCTCAAAATAACTCTAAATCCCTGTGTATCCTTGACTTCGCCCCTGTGGGATTGAGTACACTATGCTTTCGTACAATAACGGGTGTTTCGACCATAGAAGGGGTAGGAAATGTTAGGAATTGGAATAATCGATTGGATTGCCATCGGTGTCTACTTAGTGCTCACCATTGGTGCAGGGCTGTATACCGCAAGCAAGATTAAAGATACGACTGACTTCTTTATGGGCGGTCACAGCTTTGGTAAGTTATTTATGATTTTCTTCTCTTTCGGAGCAGGAACCAGCGGTAACGATGCGGTGGGTGTGTCTTCCAAAACCGCGACCAACGGCCTCTCCGGAATCTGGTATCAATGGCTTTGGTTATTCTGTACTCCCTTCTATTGGCTTATCGCACCTGTCATGCGTCGCATGCGTTCGTTAACCACCGGTGATTATTTTGAAGCTCGATATGACGGCAGTGTTTCGGCATTGTATACCGTTGTGGGTGTGGCCCAATTGACGGTAGGTATCGGAATGATTCAGTTAGGCGCTGGTAAAATGATTGCTGGAATCTCCGGTGATGCCATCAGTGCCAATGCAGCGATTATCGCCATGACCGTTTTATTCGTCACCTACGGGGTAGCCGGTGGACTTGCAGCTGCAATTATCACAGACCTAATTCAAGGTATTTTAACCGTCATTCTGTCCTTTATTCTGATTTTACCCGCACTGGATGCGGTCGGCGGTTTTGCAGGAATTCATGCAGGAATTGACAACCCAGATATGTTCAAATTATCCGCACCGGGTGAAATCAATGGGTTCTTTATCGCTATGATGTGCACCGTAGCACTTATCGGTATTGTTACACAGCCACATATTATGGGCGTGTGTGCTGCAGGCCGGACAGAAATGGACGGACGTGTAGGTTTTGCAACAGGAAACTTACTCAAACGCTTCTGCACCATTGCATGGATGGTTGTGGGGCTCTGCGGAATCGTAATGTATATGGGGGAAGACGTTGACCCAGATAAAATTTATGGTAAGGTAGCTGCGGACTTATTGCCTGGCATCATGCCCGGTTTAATCGGTCTTTTCCTTGCAGCGCTCATCGCATCGGTCATGTCCTCATGCGATGCATTTATGGTGTCCTCATCAGGATTATTCACCCAAAATCTCTATCGACGCTGGTTTGCTCGCGATAAAGAAGAAGGCCACTATGTATGGGTCGCACGCATCGCTTCATTGGTTATCGTATTTGCAGCACTCACCTTTGCCTTTAATGTCAGCACCGTTCCAGTTGCCTTGCAAATATTCTTTAAAGTTCAAGGGGCTATGGGCGCAGCATTCTGGCTGGGCTTATTCTGGCGCCGCATGACCGTCGCCGGCGCTTGGGCATCTACCTTGGCAGGTATTGCAGTAGTATTGTCCACAAGCTTTGGGTTATTCCCGGGCTTTGAACAATGGATGGTAGAAAACTTACCCGAAAATATGATCTGGAATGACAAACTTCGAGTATCATGGGAAATTTTCTTCATGCTGACTGCTGGTTTTAGTACAGGTATCATTGTGAGCTTGTTCACCAAGCGTGTGGACGAGGCCAAACTCGACAAAGTGTACAACTGCTTACGCACACCGGTCACCGAAGATGAACCGCATACTGCTGAACCATTTCATATTCCTGAGGGCATAGAAATCCCTGAACCAAACAAACTGATCAACCACCCTGATCTGGAAATCCCCATGCCAACCAAAGTGGGTATTGGCGGGTTCTTGTTCTTCTGGGTATGGGTTGCTGGCCTTATTGGCTTCGTATTCTGGATGGCCACCTGGGGTGCACCACCCGCTTAATCGTTCATTAACATATACTAAAGATTGATTCTTATAGAAGGAGAAATAGAATGGCAAAAATAACACGTAGAAATTTTATTAAATCCACCACACAAGCTGTGCTTGTAGGCGGTATGATGGCCCAAGGGCGAGTTTTCGGCGCCAATGAACGGGTAAATGTAGCGGTCATGGGAGTGAACGGCCGCGGTCAATCACACATCGGCGGATTTGGTTTCGGTGTGGATAAAGACAACAAAGCTACACGCTACGATGACTCCAATGTCGTGGCCATGATCGATGTTGACTCAAAAGTGCTTAAAGATCGCATTGGTAAATACAAATACTATACTGGCGAAACTCCAACGGCATACAACGATGTACGCGATGCATTGGCCGACAAAAACGTCGACGCCTTATCCATTGCTACACCCAACCACTGGCACTCACTGGCCTCCATTTGGGCCATAAAAGCCGGTAAAGATGTCTACGTTGAAAAACCGCTTTCACACAACATCTACGAAGGGCGTGCATTAGCCGACCTCTATCACAGTTCGGACCGCATCGTTCAGCACGGTACGCAAAGCCGTTCCGATGCACGTTGGTTACGCGACATCAAATTAATTCATGAAGGTTTTCTCGGTGACATTCACATGGCCAAAGGACATACCTACAAAACAGGTAACCGTCGTTCATTGGGCTTCTCCCCAGACGAAGGAGCACCTGATAATCTAGATTGGAATTTGTGGCAAGGACCTGCTGCCCGCCAAAAGTACAAGAAAAACTATGTGCACTATAATTGGCACTGGTTTTGGGACTACGGAAATGGTGAAACCGGCAACCAAGGTGTACACCAAATGGATGTAGCAGTATGGGGCATGAACAAAGGTATGCCAACCAAGGTATACAGCTCCGGTGGGCGCTACCACTGGGACGACGAAGCGGAAACCCCCAACACCCAAGCAACGACCTTTACCTATGCAGATGGCTCCACAATGATCTTTGAAATTCGCAACTACGGTTCCTATAAAGAAGCCGGTGAATTGACCACCGGGAATACCTTCTGGGGTGAAAAAGGCTACTACGTGCAGAACAAAGGCTTCTTCTCATATGTAGAAGACAAGAAAACACGTAAGCATATCCCAATTGCAATTCCGGATGATGCCGTAACTCCTGCAACCAATGGACACTTCCGCAATTTCATCAATGCCTGTAAAACGCGCAACAAGGCTGACATCTTCGGAAACGCTGAAGAAGGACACATTTCTTCCGCACACTGTCACTTGGCTAACGCAGCTTACCGTGTAGGTGATTCACTCGAAATCGATAGCAAGAAAGAACGCTTCAAAAACAACAAAGAAGCAAATGCTATCCTGACACGCGATTACGCGAAGGGCTTTGAAGTTTAAGAAGCCTAGTTATAGTGCATGTTACACAAATCCTCGTTACGGTAAAGACCGTAGCGGGGATTTTTTAATTCAGATCAATTTAGATGAGTATGGTGCTAGCAATCTTCAAGGTTTATATCGTTGTTCAATGGTTTTATTGTTCATAATATGACGACGAATAAGATACCAATAAATCGCACGGACCGGCCATAGCTTAATTGACTTAATATGCTTAACTTCATTGATCAGTGCTTCTTGGAGTAATTCATCCGTGGGTCGTCCTGGCGCTTTCGGTTGAAGTGAAAATGCCTCTTTCAAATAGGCTATCCCTTCAGCATGTCGCTGAGCCAACACTTCAATAGGCGCATTATTGAATACTTGCCGAAAATTCCCTTTTTTCGTCGGGAAAAATTCACTGTGAATACTCCCTGTTGTATCCATCGAGCCTTCCTGATCAAAGTAGGTGACAAATTCATGGATCGTAGCTTCTTTAGACACCATACAAGTAAAATAGGTGCCTGGAGAGGGGGTTCGCCATATCCCAATGGTGGTCGTCGCATCCGGCACAGGCGATTCCAACTCCATCAACACATCCGGCACGCATCCATGGTTGTCCGCAAACGCAAATGCCTCTTCAAAGGTCCAATTATTTCGCATACTTTCCACCCCATCCTCTAAAACACAGAGTGCCTGGGGCTTTATAATACTATTTAAGGTAATGGTCGTAATAAAAGCAATTACAATCGGTACAATGATTGCGTACATAATCAAATCATTACGAATATAGGTGACAATAAATTCGAAAAGTTCTTCCAACATACGGCTGTACTCCCGATAATTAAATTTACCATGAATATATTTCTAGCATATCGTGTTAATCACAAGGTGTCAAACACATAATATTGAATTAATTACATTTGTATGCATTTCGCCGTTATGCTTGATTCTAGGGGTCAATCATGACAAAATAGACTTTCATCTAAACAATGCGTAGAAGGAGCTTGCTCAGCATATGTACAACCTGGCATCTATTCTTGAAGAGAGTGTAAAACAACATCCCACCAAAGAAGCAATCGTTTTTGGCGATATGCGTCTGGATTATGCAACCGTAAACATCATGGCCAATCAAGTAGCCAATGTTTTACAATCCAAAGGCATTCAACCCGGTGACCATGTTGCGTTGACATGTCCCAATTTACCATATTTCCCAGTCGTATGGATGGGAATACTGAAAGCCGGTGCAGTTATGGTACCGCTAAGCATTTTATTGCGCCCACGAGAAATCGCCTATCACCTTGAAGACTCTGATTCGAAAATCTACATTTGTTTCGAAGGCGTCCCAGATATGCCTATGGGCCCCAGTGGATGGGAAGGCTATCAACAAGTCGAAGGGTGCACCGAATTTATCACACTGCCTGCTACTCCTTTCGGACCAACGTTCATCGAGGGTCACCCCACACTGCTTGATTTGATGCAAGAGCAACCACCTACTTTCGACACCATAATGCGTAAACCTGAAGATACCTGCTTAATCATTTATACTTCAGGTACTACTGGTCAGCCTAAGGGTGCTGAACTTACTCACTCCAATATGGTGATGAACTGTACAGTTGCCGCACGGTTGTTTACAGCCAACCCAGACGATCGCGCACTGATCGTACTTCCACTATTCCATTCCTTTGCTATGAGCATATTGAACATCACTTTGTTAAGTCACTCTACGGTAGTACTATTGCCGCGCTTCGATGCTGGAGCGGTATTGGATTTATTCCAAAAAGAAAAAATTACCACTTTCGCCGGTGTTCCCACTATGTATTGGGAAATGCTCAACTACGACAATAGCGATGGCAATATAGACATGG
>CALLLL010000323.1 GCA_938082445.1 uncultured bacterium | reverse complement strand
ACAACACAATAAGGCCACATTCCGCCCTAAACGGACGGCCACCAGCTCCCGAAACACTACTTCATAGAAAGGACTTCACAAATGGATTCATGAACGCTATACTAACTTAAACACTGGTACCATAATCGGGGTTAGACCAGTAATTATTGGCACATTCTCATTTGTATTATTAGCAATTGAGTTTTTTGTTATTGGTTTACCTTGACGTATTTGTGCAACTTTTAAAACTGGGAATTCACGACCCTCGATAGTCCGTGGCTTACCATTAACTCCACCTGATAAAATCTCCCACCAGTTACGGCGAGTCTTCTTTCCAGAAATCTTCCAACCTTCAATTATCTCATCAATCATTTCAGCAATATCTTCATACCCGTTCGAACGTAGCCAATAGCGTGCACTTGAATTTGGTGACATTATATTCCCTTCCCACATGAAGCAAAGTATGTTAGAAGATAACTATTACTTGACACCAAATTAATGCATACTATGTATATAAGTCTACTGTACTATATAATTTCATTCACCCCATTGTTTCCCACATCCACTCTACATCACCACCGCAACACCCCTGCACATCTCCATGGAGGCACAAACCCCTGCCATCCCCACCACCCACAACACAATAGAGTGAAACACCCTGAAACACTAAAAGCAATATTAGCCAATCCATTCATATACAGACCCACCTAACAATTGCCAAAAGCCCCGAAAACACTGTCCAAACAAGCAATTGCCCATTTCCCTTAACCATAAAAACAATAATTGCCCGAAATGCAAAGATCCGCAAAAAGGACCTCATAAACACCCAAAATAAACCCATGACATACCCCCTACCCTTTAGACTCCGAAATGTGTAAAATCTATACATATACACAATGTAGAACAAACCAATTTCGGAGCACATCCCATGAAATTCCAAGCCACCCTCAGCCTGGCACTCATCCTCATTACCCTCACTCTGCTCCCCAGCAACGCCCAAGCCGCCACCCTAGCCCAAGCCCGCCAGCTCGTCATAGAAGGCAAATACACCGAAGCCATCACCGTCTTCGAGCAAGTCCGCAAAGACTCCCCCCAATCCATCACCCCCCTCGACGGCGATCAATTCGGCGCCGTCTACGGCATGGCCAAAGACCCTCAAGGCCACATGGAACACTGCAAATGGCTCTTCAACCGATTCCCCCTCAAAGACAATACCCGCCCCGAAAACGCCGAACGCACCGCAAAAGCCTACATCATCTGCGCCACAGCAACAAACAAAAAGCTCCTCAGTAAATCCGAAGACTACACCTACTTCGCCGCCACTAAAGGCAAAGGCAAATACGTCCACTGGTTCTACGTCGCCCACGGCATAGCCCACTACCGCCTCAACGACTACAACGAATCCAACAAATGGCTCCGCCGCGCCCTTGAGAACCCCGACCCCAATATCCACAGCCTAGCCCTCGCCTACCAAGCCATGAACATCCACAAACGCGGATACAAAGACAAGGCCCTCGACCTCCTCAAACAAGCCGAAGCCGACTTCGATAAACTCGCCAAGCCCGGCACCAAAGAATACACCCACCACTGGTCCAACGTCCTCACTTCCCAACTCGCCATCGAGGAAGCCAAAGCCCTACTGCAACAGTAATGCGCTAGTCTATAGGGATATTCACCTAAGACTTACTTCACCACTACCTCAAACAAAAAAAATCCCCAGCAAAGCCGGGGATTGAATAAACATTAAATAAACTGGAAAAACTTAGCTTTTCATATTGATATACTGCAAAGGTATTTCAAGGTTTTTACCTTTTAGCATGGAAATCACTGATTGTAAGTCGTCAATCTTTTTACCAGTAACACGTACTTGCTCATCTTGAATCTGTGCTTGAACTTTAAGTTTTTCTGCTTTGATCAACTTTACTATATTTTTAGCAGACTCCTTATCGATTCCCTCTTTTAAAGCACAGTCCTTACGCACCCCCCCTTTAGATGTGGGCTCTTCATCTTTATAATCCAAGGTCTTCGGATCAACTCCACGTTTGATGAGTGTTGAATTCAACACATCTTCTACCGAACGCATCTTCATCGAGTCATCAGTACTTACACGGATGACTTTCGTGGATTTATCAAAGGTTATTTCTGTATTGGAATCGCGGAAATCATATCGAGTAGAAATCTGCTTACGCGCGTTATTCAAGGCATTATCAACTTCTTGTAAGTCTACTTTATTCACAATATCGAAGGATGGCACAACAATGTTCTCCTGGTTCTATAAATACTTAATCGGTTTCATTTGGGTTAGTAACACGTGGCGCTTCAGAAGGCGCCATTAAACCATCGTCTCCTTCACCACCTGGATGTTCAGACGGGGCAACCATGTGCTCAACAGGAATGTCTTTTTTGGTTTCTGTAACACCTTCAATAGAGCCATGTGTAGCTTCACTTAAGGTATAAAAGAATTTCTGATCAGGTCCCTGATTCACCGTAAATTTACCATTCATGATAACGGGCTCATTTACCATGCGACCAATCTTTTGCCCCTCGGCCATTTGCACCAATAATACATCGTGTGCAGGCGGCATATTACAAAAATAACATTCTAAAGGTAAAGGCAATAATAGAAATTCTGTTACATCAACCCATTGCTCTTGTGGAACCATAAACCCAATAATGTTTATGTAGTCACCATCGCGGGCCAATACTTCCTCAGCATATTTTCCGCCGGATTTTGGCTTGCCTTTGGTTTTACGCATATGGGTCCACTCAAGTAGCATGTCGCTTTTGAGCAATTCTTGTTGTTCCAATTCTGTACGCATTGTATTGTATTTTACAATGAGATCTTGACGGCTCATTTGGCCAGTCAAAAGAGTGATTGAACCTATTATCACCAACACTCCAAAGAATAGTGTTAGATCGCGTTTTGTTCTATTCTTCATTTCAATAATCTCCAAGTACTACTATATTAATATATTTTATGACGCTTGTAAATCTTCAGCGATGTCTGCTTGATAGGCTTCCCATGCAGGTATGATTCCTGCAAATAGACCGACAAAAGCAACCACTGCAAAAAACTTAAGTTCATCAATGCTGGTAGTTAAACCATAAATTGTTAGCCCATAGGTTTGACTTACATATATTCCTAATAAAATAGCTACCAATTTACCCAATACCCATCCACTGAGTATGCCGATAAGTGTGACTAGAAATGCTTCAATAATCACGGCACCAAAAATCTCGTATGCTGAAGCCCCTAATGCGCGCATAATGGCCATGTCGCGTTTGCGTTGTATGATTGATAAATAGAGCCCAATCATAATGGATAGTGCTGATATAATGACGACCACATAGCCTACTGCTTTAAGTACGGCAACTACTGGTCCCAAGATTTTATCGTAAAGTCTTGTAACTTGAATGATTGGTACAGCTGGAGTGCATTTATAGTCATCCAATATGGTTTCCATAAATGTAAAACGGTAGCTTGAACTTTCTAAATCAACTAAAACAGCCGTAATCTTCTGATCTTCTTTATGTATTTCTTTCGTTTCATGATCATGTGCATGATCGTGACCATCATCGTGAGAATGACCTTCTTCTAATTCTTCATCGTGTGTTGCATGTAATTCCCAAACAGACACTAAATCAACAAAGATGGCTCGGTCATTGGAGGTACCGGAAGGTTTTAAAATACCGACAACGGTATACATTTCGCCAGCATGATCACCTAAGTCTGCAATACCGTGTGTTCCTGAAAACTCAGACCCAATTGTTAGGCCTGTTTCTTCCGCTACCCGCTCTCCAATAACTGCTTCCATCGATTGTTCGAAAAAACGGCCTTCTTTAATTTGAAACGGATAGCGCTTTTTGTATTCACCACTGGAATCTAATTGGGTGTCACTGGACCAAGGATAATCAAAAATATCTTTTTCTGTACCCACAATACGGAATGAGTTATAGGTGTCGCCTAAACCGACTGGAAATGCATGAGCGACATCCTCTTCTTCTTTTATCCTAAGATAATCGGAATATGACATGTACCCAGTAGGATTGTCCATGTAATAGATAGCATTGAGAACTAACTGCAAAGGGGACCCTTGCGGTCCAACTACTATATCATAGGCAAGTTGCTCTTCCTCAAATCGTTTACGAGTTTCATTTCGTATTGTAAGTATTGATGAAATTAATCCCACAGCAAGTGCTACAGACAATATGGTCATGGCTGTAGTAAACCAACGATTCCAGAGATAATTCCATGCAATGTGCCAAAGACTCATGATGACACCTCCTGTACTAAACCCGTGCAGTCAAAACGTTGTGGAAGTGAATCGGCAATTGATTTGTCGTGTGTCACCATCAACATAGTTACTTCTTCTTCTGTACACATTTCAATTAGCAAATCCATAACTGACGCAGCTGTTTTAGGATCAAGACTACCGGTAGGTTCATCTGCTACAACAACTTGTTGTTTATTGGCTAAAGCACGCGCTATGGCTACACGTTGTTGCTCTCCAACACTCATGGTATTGGGTTTACTGTGTAATCGATGTCCAAGGCCTACTCGTTCAAGAAGGGCCGTGGCTCGTGGCTTCCATTCGTCGGGTTCGCGTGTATCACTAAACTGCATGCCAAGTAGGACGTTTTGAAGTGCAGTAAAAGGCTTAAGCAGGTTAAATGTCTGGAATACAAAGCCAAAATTCTGACCGCGAAAACGGTCCATTTGTCCCTCATTTAAGGACTGAATCTCTGTTCCGTTAACTCGAACAATGCCCTCGTCCGGTCGTAATAAACCTGTGGCTAAGTTCAACATGGTACTTTTACCACATCCACTTGGTCCCCAAAGGGCCAACTGCGCTC
>CALLLL010000322.1 GCA_938082445.1 uncultured bacterium | reverse complement strand
GGTTAAAAACGAAGTGATGGAGCAGGAAAAAATATCCCATAATTTTGAGCGTAAAAAAGATGTTCGGATCAAAAGAAAAGTAAAGCGACTTGTTAATAAACTATCAAGCTCTAAAGATGGTGCATATGCCTTTGAGAAATTGATGAATCTGGAGGAGAGCGCAATTCCTTCACTTATCGCTTTGATGGACGACAACAGTGCGTTGGGTTTTGATCAAATATCTGTGCCCAGTCGAGGATTTGAGCGTATCGCACATTATAGCCCTGAATTGGTGATCGATGCATTAACCTTAGTGTTATACACTATTTCAAAAGAATCATTTAGCCAACTTTCCAATGGTGGTTCTGAACTCCAGAGACGAAATGCGATTGATTCTTGGCGTGTTTATTTATATCGACACTACAATAATACTTTGCATTAGGCAATTTTGTTGAAGAGTATTTGCTCATCTTGGGTTCATTTGTTACTCTGGAAACACTAATGATGTTATCGACAATTGAGGTTAAATAATGAAGTTATTTCTTTGTAGTTTAAGCTTTATCCTGATGGTTCCTTTTGCTGCATGGTCTGATACCTGTTCATTCCCGGGGAAGACGGGAGAGTGGTTTGGATTTGTGCAACATGACTTCAAGGTGGATGGGCATAAGGCGCGAGTGGTGTGTCCTGATGAATCTGCTGATGGCAAGCCTTGGATATGGCGGGCGCGGTTTTGGGGGCATGAACCACAGACTGATTTAGCATTGCTTCGGCGTGGATTTCATGTGGCCTATATGGAAGTAGGAAACTTATTTGGGAACAGCGAAGCGGTAGAGCGTTGGGATGCATTTTATGCTGAGGTGACACTGAAACATGGATTTAGTACAAAGCCTGCATTGGAAGGAATGAGCCGTGGTGGGTTGATTATCTTCAACTGGGCAATTGCCAATCCAGAGAAAGTCGCATGTATTTATGGTGATGCGCCCGTAATGGACTTTAAAAGTTGGCCAGGGGGTAAAGGCATAGGTAAAGGTTCGCCTGGTGATTGGAAGACTTGTAAAAAAGTATATGGCCTAAGTGAAGAAGAAGCGATGGGCTATGCCGGAAATCCGGTTGATCGCATGGCTCCTCTGGCGAAAGCAAAAGTGCCGTTATTGCATGTAATTGGAACCAAGGATGAGCCGGTTCCGCATACCGAAAATACGGCGCTTGCTGAAAAACGCTATAAAGCCTTGGGCGGTGAGATTCAGGTGATTGCAAAGGAAGGTGGGGGGCATCATCCACATAGTTTGGTGAATCCTACACCTATAGTGGAGTTTGTGTTGCAACATACGGGCTTTGCATCGCCGGAGAATACGGCGATGCGTGGTGGGATACGGAACTCGGGCGCTATATTTACTCAGACGAAGAAAGGGCGCGTGGCTTTCTTGGGTGGCTCAATTACTGAGATGAATGGTTGGCGTGCACTGACGTATAAGGCTCTAGAAGAGCGTTTCCCGGATACAAAGTTCGACTTCGTTCATGCTGGGTTGGCCTCTACGGATAGTACCATGGCGAGCTTCCGGCTTGAGCAGGATGTCTTTGGGCAAGGGCCGGTTGACTTGCTGTTCATGGATCATTCGGTAAATGACAATCACAACATGCGAGATCAGCAGCAGCGAATTCGCGCCGTTGAAGGCATTATTCGGCATGCACGAGCATTGAATCCGAATATCGATATCATCGTGCAATACTTTGCGGAACCGGCCAATATGGCTTTCTATGCAAAGGGGGAAGAATCACCCATTATTGTTGATCATGATCGCGTGACTCAGTACTACGATGTGACTGCGATTAACTTGGCGAAGCAAGTGCATGAGGATGTGGCTAGCGAAAAGTATAGTTGGGATAAGGACTTTAAGGATTTACATCCTTCGGCTTTTGGACATGAAGTGTATGTGAAGAAAATTGGTGAAGTATTTGATGCCTCTTGGCGTAAAGAAGCATTGGCCAAAGTTGAGGTAAAGCCTCATTGGATGCCGGAAGCGCCATTGGATGCGCTTAACTATGAGCGTGGCCGCTATGTGGATGTGCAGACAGCGGAAGTGGTGACGGGCTGGCAATATTATGATTCATGGAAGGCGAGCGATGGCGCGGGTACACGTCGACAGTTTCAACATGTGCCGACCTTGGAAGCGTTAAAACCGGGCGCAGCGTTTGCCTTTGATTTTGAAGGGACAGCAGTTGGTTTGCGTGTGGTGGCTGGACCGGATGTGGGTATGTTGGAGTATTCAATTGATGGAGAGGCCTATGAGCCTTTGGACCAATTTACGCCATGGAGTGAGCGATTGCATATTCCGTGGGCGTATATGTTGGCGACAGATTTAAAGCCGGGCGGGCATCGCTTGGAACTTCGTATATCGGACAAGAAAAATGAAAAGAGTACGGGGCATGCGGCGCGGATTCAGGAGTTTTTAGTCAATTAGTTTTGTATAGCAAATCCTTTAGTTGATTAAATATATTTATTGGTCCATGCACATGTGGTTGTGTATGGACCATTTCTTTATAGCTATGACCACCGTGTCGTCCCATCCCTATGGGAAGACGTCCCTGTAGCTCTATCCTAGCTGTTGCGGGAGTGCATAGAATGAATATGGGAAACAATGGGTGTTTAGTTGTCTGGTGATTCGATTAAGTGATTGTGTTGAAGAGGTTTATATCGAATAAAATGGGTAGATATCTTGCTTCACATGTCATGAAATTTATTGTATAGTAATGTAAGGGATAGAATAGGGAGTGGAAGTGATGGCTGAAGAGGTGAAGAAACCTAAGAAAAAAACTTCGTGTGGCGAATTCGGGTGTTTGATTTTAATTGTAATGGTCGTTATGTCTATTTTACTTCCACAACTAGGTGGTAGTCACTCTGCTGCTCGTCGTGCATCCTGTCAGAATAATCTAAAGCAGATGGGGCTTGTATTAATCATGTATGCAAGCGAACATGATGATCTTTTCCCTACCCAGCAGGTATATGGGTGCGATGGGGAAATTATAGCGTGGAGCAAAGCGCTGAACGCAAGCGTTTTGATTCCTGAGTATCTGACAGATCATAGAATACTGGAGTGTCCTGACTTAGACGGTTCTATAGTTACGGATTGGAAAATTGGGCCCTGGGATAGTGAATTGTTTCCCAACCCTACTTTTAAGGTCTCTAGCATGACGGGCAATGGGGTAGTTGATGCATGTGAATTAATGGAACTTAGTTACACGTATTATGGTTATGCTTTTGAACAATTGGAGCGATTGCCGGAGCACGATAACTTAGCATTGGAGCGGTTTCGTGATGAACTTGGAGCTCTGCGTGTTGCGGTTTCGGGAGGAGATGTTGAACGGTTACATCAGAATTGGCCAATCCTCGATATGGATTTAATCTATTCTTCTGTAGAGGGAGAATCCGAGCAAAGCGAAGTGTTAGGTTCTATTTTTAGGCCTGTACAATCTGGTTGGCATGGTGAACAAATTACATTAGCATCCGTAGGGAACAGCCGTGTGGACCCGAGTCGGTATATTGTCATGCATGAACGAATACCGGCGGATAAATCTATCATTCATCCGGCAAGCGGTGACAAGTTTGGAATAAATGTGTTATTTATGGATGGACATGTAGAATTTATTCTGGAATCAGAGGAAAACC
>CALLLL010000321.1 GCA_938082445.1 uncultured bacterium | reverse complement strand
TGTATAATTTATAATGTATTGTCTTCTATTTTCCGCTTAAGGTCTACTATAGCTTTAAATAGTTCATTTTGTTTTTCTTTATCTTGAGTCTGGTGTAACTCTTGTTCCAGTTGCTCACTTTGTCTCTTCAAATACTCTTGCTTAAATGCCATGATGCGACGGTCAACTAAATCCTTCCCATCATCTTTCCATGTCTTCTCAGCATTCTGTGCAGCATAATATAATTGCTGACTAGCCCGATTGGTTAAGGTATCAGCTTCTCGCCCATGAAGCAAGGCGGCAAGTACCTGACACAAGGGCGTATTCGGCAATTTTAGGCCCGATAATTTTTCGCGTACTTCGTTCATCCATTCGGGATGTTGGCATAAAGCCGCTAAAAAATCACGGTCATAATCATTAATTTTGACAACGGACTCGAATTCTTCAGGTTGCTGTGGTTTATGACTTGGTTGTGGCTTTCCACCTCGTCGATATTGTTCACGGCATCGATGCTCATCCAAGCGCAATTCCCGGGCAATGAGCTTTATATACTCATCCTGTCGAATTGGGTCATCAATATCGCGCACGATATCAAAAAGTTCATTAGCGACTTGAGTGCGCCCTTCGATGGTGTGGCAGCGTTCCTCGTTGGTGCGTGCATAAAAAGGAACAAACCCCGGTGCGTTCTTGGCCATTTCCACAAAGGTATCTGCCCCAGCCTTGAGAATGTAATCATCAGGGTCTTGCCCATCAGGCAAAATCATGGCGCGTACACTGAGTCCGGCAGCTGTTAAAATACCTACACTGCGTAAAGCCGCACGTATACCTGCTGTGTCGCCGTCATATACCACGACGACTTCATCGGCATAGCGTTTAATCAGCTTCGCTTGACCAGGGGTGAGCGCGGTACCGCAAGTGGCAACCACATTTTCAATACCCGAGTCGAATAAGCGTAGGGCATCAAAATAGCCTTCAACCAGAAAAGCACTTTTCTTTTCACGCAAGGCGTTTCGTGCTTCATAGAGGCCATAGAGAACATTACTTTTTTTATACACCGCGCTCTCGGGAGAGTTGATGTATTTAGCCGGTTCATCACCCAATGCCCGCCCGCCAAAGGCTACATAGTTTCCAGAAGCATCACGGATAGGGACAATGAGACGGTTGCGGAAGAGGTCATACAAATTACCCCGATCGCCCCGTTTTGCCATGCCTGAGGATTCAAGGACGGTGTCCATAAAGCCTTGTTTTCGAGCAGCATCGCACAGAGTGCCCCATGCTTCGGGCACATAGCCGAGTCCAAAAGATTCAATTGTTTGTGCAGAGAGGTGGCGAGTCGCTAAATAGTGCTGCCCGATATTTCTCTGCGGGTTCTCCTTTAATAAGGAGATATATAAACGAGAAGCAAATTTGCCTAAATCCAGCAGTTGCTTACGTTGATTATCTTCTCCGCTATTTCCCTTATATTCAGGTAAACGAATGCCCGCTTTGTCCGCGAGAGTTTGTAATGCTTCTCTAAAATTTAACCCATCAATTTCTTGTAGAAAGGTAAATACATCCCCACCTTTTTCGCATCCAAAACAAAAGAACGATTGCTTATCCTGATTTACAGTAAAGGAGGGGGTTTTTTCTTGATGAAAAGGGCATAAGGCTTTGTGGCGTGCATGCCCAGCTGGTTTTAGTTCTATATAATTCCCGATGAGTTCGACGATATCTGTTGCATTTTTGACTTGGTTCTTTGTGTCGTCGTTTGAATATGCCAACGTTCCTCACTGCTCCTGCTCGCCAGGCAAAAGCGCCCTTAGATTGAACCACAGCCCTTGCAGGCCAGAATTCTCCACACATGCATGCACAGCGTTATGCATTTTTCGTGCATGGATACCATCCAGCTGCTAAATTTGATTCACCGTTGACGACTAGAGATAGCTCTCCCACGGATCTGTCAAATCCGTGAAAATATATCATACTGGCCTATCATTGTCAAACAAATGGGGGATGGGGAGCACTGAAAAGTTGGCACAATAAATGCATTAGGTAGGCTCGGTTGCGCACTGAATAGGCAACCAAAACAGTATCAAACGCAGTAAGTAGGTATGGCATTGTATGATGCTCTCAGGGTAAATGAGCTGCTTAAAAAACTACATTTGTGTCGATTTGGATATATCGATATTACATTTATGTATGTTTTGAGTTTGGTAAAGCTGAATTTAACTGGACGGAGATTTCGACGTGAAAACAAAATTGGTACATAAGAGCGTTTCCTCACGCATGTGGAGCGCACTCAAACAACCCAAATGGGCCATATCAGTCATGATGCTTGGCCTGCTAGGTTTTTCAACCTTGGCACAAGCGCAAGATACATTGGATACTGGTGACACCGCATGGATGATTGTGGCTTCTGCGTTGGTGCTCTTTATGACCATCCCTGGGTTATCACTCTTTTATGCAGGCTTGGTGCGCTCTAAGAACGTACTTTCAGTTCTTATGCAATGCTTTACCATTACAGCGTTGGCATCAATCTTATGGTGTGTTGTTGGTTATTCATTGGCCTTCAGTACCTTGGAATCCCAGACCTCCGAAGGCTTAAGCCTAGGTGCATTCGTGGGAGGGCTGGATTATGCCTTCTTGAACCATCTTACAGCAGACAGCGTAAGTGGTACGATTCCAGAAGCAATTTTCATTATGTTCCAAATGACCTTTTTTATTATCACCCCTGCTTTAATATGTGGTGCATTTGCTGAGCGTATGAAATTTTCTGCGATATTAATTTTCACGAGCATTTGGTTATTGGTTGTTTATGCACCGATTTGTCACATGGCCTGGTCGGGTGAAGGTGCATTGTTTGTTCGTTGGGGTGTATTGGATTTCGCTGGCGGTACTGTAGTTCATATCAATGCGGGTATTGCTGCATTGGTAGCGTGTATGTTGGTCGGTAAACGTAAAGGCTATCCAGATAAACCCATGCCTCCACACAACTTGACCATGACAGTGACCGGTACCGGAATGCTCTGGGTGGGTTGGTTTGGATTTAACGCCGGTAGTGAACTTGCTGCCGACGGTACAGCCGGGATGGCCATGCTTGTAACGCAATTATCAGCTGCAGCAGCCACATTGACCTGGATAGCTATCGAATGGATGAAGCACGGTAAACCCAGTTTACTTGGTGCCGCAACGGGTGCTGTGGCTGGATTAGTAGCTATTACCCCTGCATCAGGTACAGCCGGTGTTCCCGGAGCTATTATGATGGGGGTTATCTCTGGAATCGTGTGTTTCTTAGGTGCGACGACATTAAAGAAAATGGCTGGTTGGGATGATTCCCTTGATGCTTTCGGTGTTCATGGCATTGGTGGTATTGTTGGTGCAGTATTGACTGGTGTATTCTGTGCGCCTAGCTTGGGTGGAGCCGGTTTCGATGGTGAACATACCATGGGTAGTCAAGTATTGGCACAATCGTATAGTGTGATTTTCACTCTTCTGTATAGCGGTATACTTTCATTTGTGATTTTAAAAGTGATTGATGTTACAATCGGTCTACGCGTTTCGAAAGAAGCCGAAGGACAAGGATTGGATCTTTCTGAACACGAAGAAACTGGTTACTTACTCTAATATACCGAATAGGTTTCTATACTGAGACCAATGCAGGAGATACAATCATGAAAAAAGTTGAAGCAATTATTAAGCCCTTTAAATTAGACGATGTTAAAGATGCCCTGTTAGAAGTTGGGGTGGAAGGTATGACCATCACAGAAGTGCGTGGTTTCGGAAGACAAAAAGGCCGTGTAGAGATTTACCGTGGGGCCGAGTTTGTACCTGAGTTTTTGACAAAAACCAAATTAGAGGTTGTCGTTGATGACCCATTGGTTGAAAAAGTCGTAGAAGCTATCAGCAATGCCGCTAAAACTGAGGATGTAGGTGCTGGGAAAATCTTCGTATCGCCCGTGGATGATGTCCTTCGTATTCGTACTGGTGAGCATGGCAAGGATGCACTGCATTAAGTAGTAGACTAAAAATACGTGTCAAAAAGCCCTCCAATGTTGATTTGGGGGGCTTTTTTTATGGGATAGCATACTCTTTAAATACATAGTTCATAATATTTTACAGTTTATTGGATTACAGCAAAAAAAGTCGATACAATACGGACTGTCCACATTGTTCCACAAAATTATACATTTATGTAATGCGAGGTAAGATATGAAGTTTTTAGCGATGCAAATAAGTCTATTGGTAATAGCTATAGCAAGTTCATTAGAAGGGACTGTCCAAGCTGCCCCAATAGATGATTTTGAGGGCCGTTGGGCGTTAACGATACCGGGCGGCCGTGCAGGGTGGCTAAGTGTCTCAAAAGAAAAAGGATACTACGATTCATCCATTCTCTGGGGGGGCGGCAGTGTAGTCCCAACATCCAGTACCTATATCGATGAAGATGGAAACTTAGTCGTTACTCGAGTTCGTACTCAGGATCGTAAAGTGAAAGGTGAAGTGGTCAAAACACATACCTTTACCGAAACACTAAAAGCACGGGTAAAGGGAGATGAAATTCACATTACCCAATACAATCCACATCGCAATGGAAAAGGGGTCAATATTGAAGAGTTTAGTGGGAATCGAATTAAAGATCTACCCAAAGCTCCAGACCTCTCGAAAGCTAAGTTTGGAAAACCCATTACCTTACTGAAAAAGAATAGTCTTGATGGGTGGAGGCTGATGGAAGATAAACCCAATGGATGGTCAGTGAACAATGGCGTACTAACCAATAACCCTGTGCAGCCTGAAGGTAAACATATTCGCTATGCCAATTTACGTACCGTTGATGAGTTTGAAGATTTTAACTTAACATTGGAAGCCAATGTGCCCAAAGATGGAAATAGTGGTATATACTTGCGTGGAATTTATGAAGTGCAGGTTGAAGATAGTTATGGCGAACCTGCGGATTCGCATCATATGGGCGCAGTCTACAGTCGTATCACTCCATCTAAAGCAGTAGAGAAACCGGCAGGTGAGTGGCAAACAGTTGATATTACTTTAATGGATCGCCATATAACGGTGATTCTTAATGGGACGACTATAATCGATAATGAACCCCTCTTAGGGTGTACTGGTGGGGCAATGACTTCGAATGAGTTTAAGCCCGGTCCACTGTATTTGCAGGGAGACCATAGTGGGGTAAGCTATCGCAACGTCGTATTGACACCAATTAAAAACTAATTAAAAAATGAACTGGGTTGGCTAAATGAGTGTCGCAAAAAATTCAAAACCGTTATCACCAAAAAAACTAGAAATACAGCAACGTCCTGGGTGGATTCTTAATATCGCCCGTCATATATTGGTTGAAGAAGGGTACGCGTTCCTAACCATTGACCGTATCGCCAAAGAGCTTAATTGTTCGCGTCCGCCTATTTATGAATCCTTTGCTTCGCGTGAGGATATCGTGATGGGGCTTGCGATTGAAGATGTTATACAGCGGTGGACTTTAATCAAGAAGGCAATGACCTTTAACGGTAGTTCTCGCGAAAAGATCTCAGCGATGAGCGCAATATTCGATAAAATGTACCCAGAGCATTTAAAAATTTTGGTTATTCTACAACCCAACTCTATTCGCCAACGGGCCTCTGAAAAGAAATTAAATACATTAGAAGAATATGAAGCCCGCGCTTTCGATTTAGGTGTTCGCGTTGTTGAAGAAGCAATAGAAGTAGGAGACTTAATTCTGCCTGAAGGCTTCACAGCTGCTATGGTTGCCTATTCTATGTTATGTATCACATTTGGCGGTAGTACGTTTGAATCCCGTTACCCGTATTGGCCCATTCAGCAACGTGATTTCGATCGTGAATTAGCCTTTAAGTGGGGTGCCAGCGCTATGTTGGATGGATTCGGATGGAAGCCATTGAGCCATGAGCATGATTACAGGGAAACCATCGAACGTGCGCGGATTGAATTGAAAGCTGAAGAAATGATTCGTGAAACAGAAAATGCGAAGCCCTCAACATGCTATGGGTTGACTATCCCCACTAGCATTTCCTAAGACTGGAGTTTTTAGATGATGAATGGTCGGATGATTGGCTTGGATATAGGGGAAGCCCGCACAGGTGTTGCAGCAAGTGATGAGCTCGGTATGTTCGCCTCCACCCTAGACACCATTCAAATGTCCGATCCCAAAGCCGATGCGCTCGCTGTTAAAAAGCATGTGGACGATGTACAAGCAGTTTTAATTGTTGCAGGGTTGCCTTTGGACCAAAACGGTGAAGTTGGGCCTCAAGCTGAAAAAGTACTCGCCTTTATCGATGAAATTAAAGCTGTGACTGACGTAGATGTCGTTACTCAGGATGAACGCTTTAGCACACAAGCTGCCCATCGAACTTTAATGGCTGGCAACATGAATGCAAAGAAACGGAAAAAAGTTATTGATACCGTTTCAGCCCAGCAAATTCTTCAACTGTATATGGATCGCCAAGCCAATATTCGCAAACGCGAAGGCTGATTGTACATGACTGAGGACTTGTACGATATCGGGGATTTAAGTGCAGAGCCTACCCCGCCCAAAAAGAAGCGCACGCCTTGGTGGGTAAAACTTTTCCTGTTTTTCTTTTTTATGCTCTTCATTATCGCAATGGCAGTGGCAGTTGGTGGTTATGTGCTCTATGACCATATTACTCAACCCCGTACCGGCGGAGAAGTTGTGGCGTTTGAAGTTCCCGAAGGAGCAAGCGGCAATGAAGTAGGGAAACTTCTTGCAGAAAAAGGTTTCCTGGAGCACGAAGTGTTCTTTCGTATTGCGATGCGTTTGGAGCCCTCGAATGACACGATTAAACATGGCGAATTCGAATTGCCCAAAGGCGAATCAGCACTTCAATTGTTAGCGCGTTTGCGCTCGAGTCAGCCCAAGACCATCATGCAAGAAACCACCAAGGTAACCATTCCTGAAGGCTTGAGCCTAGTTCAAATGGCCGATAAACGGCCCAATCCAGAAGGATTTCTAGCCGCTGTGCAGAGCATTAATGCTCAAGAAGCATTTGGGGTCGATGCTCCTACCATCGAAGGATTCCTCATGCCCAATACCTACTTCTTTTCGGGCGAACCTAGCGAGGAAGAAGTGGTGCAGCGCATGGTGGAGCAATTCCAACAAGACTATGCTTCCTTAATGGCCAAGTACCCAGATAAAGCATCCTTAAATCCGGTCGAGGTGTTAACCATTGCTTCCCTCATAGAGGAAGAGGCACGACTCGACGATGAGCGTGCACTGGTATCTGCCGTTGTTCACAATCGCTTAAAGAAAAATATGCGTCTTGAGATGGACTCAACGTTACAATACAGTCTAGGTAAATACGGACAGCGTTTATTGAATGAAGATAAAGAGGTCGATTCACCTTACAATACCTATAAGCACCGCGGGTTACCACCCGGCCCGATATCGAACCCCGGCGTGAAAAGTATAGAAGCCGCACTCAATCCTGCAGATGTCGATTATATTTTCTTTGTAAGCAATGCCGATGGCAATACACATACATTTAGTACTACTTTAAAAGAACACAACGCCGCTGTGGCGAAGTTTCGCCGCGATATTCGCGAACAACGCCGACAACAGAATCAATAAAAGGAGAACAAGGCCATGAGCCGTGTAAAAATGGGATTTGTCGGGGCAGGATTTATTGCCCAATTTCAAGTACAAGCATTAAAACAAGTGCGCGGTATCGACTTGGTTGGGATTGTTTCACCCAATCGTGCACAGGCCTTAGTTGATGAAGTCAATGCGTTAGGTCTTAGGCCATGTGAACGATATGAGACCGTCGAAGCATTATGTGAAGCGTGCGATGTTGTGTGTATCTTTGCTCCAAATTATCTGCGTGAAGAACATGTGCAAGCCGTTGTGAATGCACAGAAGAATGGTGCCAACTTAAAAGGCGTTGTGTGCGAAAAGCCTTTAGCGCGAACAGTTGATGGGGCTCGACGCTTAGTTGCCTTAGCCGACGAAGTTGATCTAAAAACATTCTATTTTGAAAACCAACTATTTATGAAACCCATTACAATCCAGCGCAAGCAGCTGGCTCCTCAGCAAGAAGCAATGGGGCCCTTAGCTATCGTCCGTTCAGCTGAAGAGCATGCTGGCCCCCACGAACCCTGGTTCTGGGACCCTGTACAACAAGGTGGGGGGGTATTGTCCGACATGGGATGCCACAGTATCGCGGTCGCTTGGTACGCTTTAACACCGTTGGGCAAACCATTAAACTTTTTAGAACCCATTTCTGTGAGTTGTGAGTTGGCATTGCTAAAATGGGGTCTGCCCAAGTGGCGTAAAGATTTAAAAGATCGTATGGGCGTGGACTATGCGAAGACTCCTGCCGAAGATTTCGCCACAGGTGTAGTAACCTTTCGCAATCCTGAAACGGGACAACATGTCAAAGCGCAATTCACGAACTCATGGATGTTTGATAAGCAAGGCCTTCGAATCTTCATGGACGGTATGGGACCGGGCTATGCCTTCGAAGTCGACTCCTTAAAGTCACCAATGAATGTATTCATTGGTGATGCAGCGGCGGATGCCGTAGCAGATGCGGAAACAGCATTGGAAAAATCAACAGCCTCACGTGGCTTGCTCGTCGTAGAACCCAATGAAGCGGATTTGTATGGCTACGCCGATGAAATGGAAGAAGTGCGCGACTGTATTCTACAAGACAAAGCGCCACTCGCTGACTGGAATTACGGAGTGGAAATTGTACGCTTATGTGCTGCAGCCTATATGGCTGGCGAGCGAAAAACCACCATAGATCTCACTGATCCCGCTATCAATGAAGAACTCGAAACCTACGTTTCCCTCATCGCACAAGGCAAAGGCCTCGAAGTATTGCACGTGCCGGAGTGATGCTGTTATGTAGTCGCAAGAGGCAACTCATTGGGAGAATGAGGTGAATAAAGCGAGTTACACAAAATTGAGTCGAAGACTACTTGGGCTGATGTATACATTGCTCGGACTTTTTATCGTCATGATAATGACTGGAACTATAGAATACATTCTCATTTCCAATGCAATTATTGAAGGAATATTATTCACTGTAGTTGAAGGGATCATGATGTGTACAAGTGTATTGATGTATCTCGTACTGGTGATAACTTTCGTATGGTACCTTCTATGGGTGTTTAATACTAGTCAGGGGCTTAGGGCTTTAAATGACGAAAGAATGTTTTACGGTGCTGGATCGGCGATCAGTTGGTATTTTATTCCCCTGATGAATTTGTATAAGCCGTACCTAGTAATGAAAGAAATATGGTTGGTTAGTCATCGCCATATTAGTAGCGATTACAAGTGGGTGAAATGTTGGTGGGCTATGTGTATTGCTAGTAGTTTCGTGAGTTATTTTTTAACCTTGGATTTGCCCAATGGGGACACGTGGGCAGAATACCTTCAATTACTTAAAATATATTCATTTATTTTTTTTATCTATAGTATTTTGTTGGTAGTTTCAATAATGATGATCAAGAAAATCGCTGTAGCCTGCATATTGAAATTCGGGGAGCAGTCTATGGAAGTTGAAGTTCAGTAAATACTCAGTCAATTACGAGCGAGTCAAAATAGCAGGACCAATATTGACTCTTTTTCATTGTTGTACTGGTATTAGAGCCTAT
>CALLLL010000320.1 GCA_938082445.1 uncultured bacterium | reverse complement strand
AGAGGCTGCAGTAATTGCGCGATCCACATCGGAATCCAACATCATCTCTTCTAAGTAAACTTTACCTTCATTATTGCCAGAAAGTGCCATAACCAATGCAGCACTCATTCTGAGAGATAAAATGTACTCATAGGTATTCTGAGTTTGAGCCTGTACAAGTAAAGGTTTGGGTACATCCATGCTTGCTTTAAGTTGATTGAAAATTTCGGTTGCTTTGGCACCCGCACGTTGTACAAGGGCCTTTTCATCGCGACTTAGAACTATCGAATCAAGCACGGATTCTTGTTCACGGTATTTACCCGTCTGTACGCGTACTTCCTTCAAGCTGGAAATGGCAAAAACGTGTTCATTGCCGTCTGAACCTTGATAACGCAATACCGTGTTATCCACTGACAATAAACGAGCATTTATATCTGTGTGGTTACTTTTTAATACAATAGTGACAAGCGTTTTGTCTTTAATCAATTGGTCAATGGTAGCCCCAGATTTGCCTTTAACAGGCAATTGCGCCCACACATTGGAGGAAACTATTGCACACACGGCAATAATAGAATATACGGTTTTAAGCATAACGTGTCCTTTACGGTTTAAATCCAGCATCTATTGTAGCATGGAATTAGACGCAAAATCTTCTTTAATATTTCTAGTGTAAATCGAGCTTTTCGGTGCGGATTACCTTATCAAGATACGCACGGGCAGTTTCCAGTGATGGGACTAATGGATTAATCGTCAATGATTGCAGGGCATATTCATAAGATTTATGCAATACAGCCTCCACAATCCAACGTTCACTTTCTTTAACAGTCTGGAACAGTCCTTTGAGGAAGTGGGGGCTATCACCGCTATGACGCGGTGAAAATTGGCCATTTTCGATGTCTACTGGCAATTCTACGCTGCAATCTTCCGGTAAATCACGGATAGATCCATTATTACGTACACACAAGATCATGTTTGTTTTCTCATCATTTTCGAGGGCATTCAATAGAGGAAGCAAGGTCTGCTCATACCAAATGGTTTTTCGTTCACGAGTTAATGCCGGGATATCGTTTAGATGCGTATCTTCATAGAGTTTGATGATTTGTTCTTCAGCATGCAATAACTCTTCACCTCTGAAAATACTGGTATTGCGTTGCTGTTGTAAAATGCGATCGGAATGGAAATATAAGCTGACTGTTCGGGTTGGTATCATACGAAACAATTCAATCAGTTCATGATCAAAATCATCCGGTTTCTCAGAATGTAAATGCTCCAGGACCTTATACATAATACTTTTTTTGCCCAAGCGTACATTTTGAATCCAACCCATATGATTCAAGCCAATATAATCAAAAAAGAGATCAGTTTGCGGCTTGCCCAAGATTGCAGAAACCTTTTGAACATATGTCCCCGGCAAATCACATATTCCTACACATTTCAATGAAGACTGTTTAACGATGCCTTCGATGAGTATGCCCATGGGATTGGTCAAATTGATAAAGGTCGCATCGGGGTTTACTTTCTCAATTCGTTGAATATAATCAAATAAGATTGGGAGAGTGCGCAGTGCACAAGACAATCCGCCTGCACCCAGACTTTCATCGCCTACCATGCCCATAGAGGGGGGGAGTTTTTCATCTCGTATCCGTGATTTCATACCACCCACGCGAATATGATTCAGGATATATTTTGCTCCAGAAACGGCTTCTTCCAAATCGGTAGATGCGATGACTTCAGCAGGGAATCCACTTTTGTGTACAAGCCGCTGGCAAAATGCACTTACCGTATCGAGCTTATGACCTTCGTGTCCAAACAATACAATTTCTTTAGGCATCATATTGTGTGTCATTAACGCTTGAATGAGCTCAGGAACGTATACGCTACTGCCCCCTAATATGGTCAATCGTTCATACACTATGGCAATCTCCCTGGTTATCAAACTTTAACGTACTAAAATGATGATAGCAATCTGAGAGGGAAGCGTCAATTCGATGAAATCTACGTGATCACGATATCATCCGGTTCAACCAGTGGAGCACCAGAAACACATAAATCACAGGAATCCGGATCCCAACTTCTCATCGACAGGGTTGCTAAGGGAAGGTAGGGGCAATCAAATTTAGCTTCACCAGCACTGCGATCAATGAGTACAGATACACCCACAACATTCGCGCCGCGCTTGGTTAAATGATTTACCGTTTTATGGACAGAGCCCCCAGTAGTTACAATATCTTCGACAACCAAAACACGTGTGCCTTCAGGAATAGCAAAACCACGTTTTACCGCCATGCCTTCCTCTTCATCGCGTTCAGCAAATACGCCGCGTACACCCAATTGACGTCCAGTTTCATAGGCTAAAATAATTCCGCCAGTAGCCGGACCCACGACTAATTCGACATCGAGATCACGTGCCTTTTCGGCTATGGCTGTACACAGTGTTTCTACATGGTTTGGATATTGCAATACACGAGCCGCTTGTAAAAAGCGCTCACCATGACGGCCGCTGGTGTAAATAAAATGTCCTTCAAGTAAGGCGCCGGCTTCTTTAAAAATTTCAATGGTTTCTTCGTTGCTTAAGCTCATTTTAATTTAATTCCTCTTTAACTAACTTCACCGCTTCTGCAGGGTTTTCATGATTCAATATAGGACGTCCAACTACAATAAAATTTGCGCCTGCATTGGATGCATCACGTGGGGTCATGATACGTTGCTGATCATCTTTGCTGGCCCATTGAGGACGAATGCCCGGTGTGACAATTAAGGCCTTGTCTCCAATAGCAGCCCTGACCAATTCTATTTCTTGTGCAGAGCATACGATTCCATGCGCGCCGGCTTCAATAGCCATCTTTGCCCAACGCGGTACCGTCTCTGTAGGGGACTCTGGGATACCCACATCGCTGCGTAAGGTTTCCTCATTCATACTGGTAAGCACTGTCACGGCCAACAACTGTGTTGCTGAACCCTCCGTGGCTTTGCGAGCGGCAGCAATCATTCCACTACCCCCTCCAGCATGCAAGGTGATCAGTGATACGCCCAAGTCAACCGCTGCTTTTACAGCATGGTTTACCGTATTTGGGATGTCATGATACTTCAGATCCAGCATGACCTTTTTGCCTTGGTCAATCAACAGGCGCACAATTTCTGGGCCGCATCGGGTAAACAGCTGGCTACCAATTTTAAAGTATTCACACCCCTCACAAGCCGCAACTATATCCAGTGCTTCTTCGCGGGTATCTACATCCAACACAACAATTAATTCGGTATTCACTATAGGCCTTTCATTTTAAAGATTGACTTCATTACGACTTAAACCAATCGCTTCTGAAATGGAGGTTAATCCGCTCATTTCCACTAATTCTGCAAGTTCTTTATTTAATCGGCGAATGAATAGAGGGCCTTCATAAATGAGAGCACTATACACTTGCACCAATGACGCCCCAGCTTTAATTCGGCGATAGGCTTCGGCTGCGGAATCAATCCCTCCGACACTGATCAGTATGGTCTTCCCATACAGCTCTGCAGCGATCGCATCAAATACTGAAAAGCTCTTTTCTTTGATAAGGGCTCCGCTTAATCCGCCAAAATCTTTGGCTTCATTGGTCAGAGAATAATCGATGGAGGTATTCGTCGCAATAATACCCGAAGCCCCAGCACCTACCGCGGTCGCACATTGTTCCACGGTGTAATGAATTTGGTTGTCAGGCGAAATTTTTAAGAAGATTGGTTTGTCGGTTTCCTGTGTCGCGCGACTAAATAAAGCTTTGATGCTTTTGGGATTTTCCAATTCGCGCAATCCAGGGGTGTTCGGGGAGGAGAGGTTAATAACGAAATAATCACAGACTTCTTCCATGCGCGGAATTAATGTGAAATAATCATCCAGTGCCTTCTCCATGGGGGTGGCTTTATTTTTACCCAAATTAACGCCTAAGGGGTAATGCAACGGAAAACGTTCCTTAATCCGTTCATGCATTGCATCCATACCCTCGTTATTAAATCCCATTGCGTTCTGGATCGAACGCTCTTTCGGAATACGAAACAGGCGGGGTTTATCGTTTCCAGGTTGTGCCAAAGGGGTCACTGATCCCACTTCTGCAAACCCAAAGCCCAAGGCGCCCCAAGACTCAATAGCTTCTGCGTTTTTATCCAAGCCAGCTGCCAAGCCAATAGGGGAGGCGAAGGGTAGTCCTAAAATTTCTTGGTGTAGAACTGGATACCGTTTGTTCGCGATTTTACCCACAGCATGCAATAACTTTGGAGAGGACTGAAGTCTGGCTAATGAACTGATGCCCAATGTATGCGCACGTTCTGCATCCATTTTGAAAATGATATGTTTTAAGAGAGAATAGATGATATTCGCCTAGCGCCGCTCAAGGGCTAATTGATTTTGAAGTAAGTTCAATCCAACACGTACACGTTCAGCTAACACTTCACCCACCCCATCAACTTCAACCAGGTCGCCTTTTGGGGCACGCATAATTTGTTGAAGTGTTCCAAAGCGTTCGACTAAGTTTTCGATGATTTGTGTCGTTAAACGGTTCGTTTGTGTCAGCACACGATAACCGCGTGTGGATAAATACGTATCCACACTTCGTAAATTGGGACTGTAGCCCAAGAGTTGGCTGATATTGCCTAAGCTGGATAAATCATCCGAATCCATTTCACTGAGCCTTGAAAGAATCTGGACGTGGGTGAGTTTGCCCTTTTGACGATAGAAGTCTCGAATAACCAACTCAGCATCTGCTACAGGTGTCATGAGTTCTTGCAACTGCATTTCAACAAATCGGCCTTCAATACCCAATTCAATGATATAGGGCTCGATTTCACGTGCAACACGCATCACTCGTTCGTAGCGTTGTACTGCACGGCACACATCGAAGATTGTCACCATATCCTGGAATTCACGTGTGCTTAAATCTTGCATGTCCAATTGTAATGCATTGATGAATTTTTCCAAGGTTTGTAGCAATTGTGAAGATCGATTGAGTAATGTAGAAATTGAATCCAATGAGTGTTTACGTCCACCCACGAATAAAGTCACACTTGAACGTCGAGCCGATACTGCGACCACTACACATTTCGCTTGCTTGGCCATGCGCTCCGCTGTGCGGTGACGTGTACCCGTCTCAGCCGATGCTATATTGCTTTTGGGCTTCAAAAATTTATTTGCGCTATGTATGACGGAACCATCATTGTTCAATAAGATAGCACCATCCATTTTACACAATTCATACAGCAATTGTGGGGACATGGGGGTATCAATATCAACTCCACCTTCAGCCAATGTGCCCATACGTTTATCAGAACCGAAGCATAATAAAGCACCTGTACGGCTTTGAATAATGTATGAGATCGCTTCGCGGACCAATGTGCCCGGGGAGAGCATATGAAGAGCATCCTGGAATAAATCTTCTTCTGTTTTACGCTTACTAGGCATTCAATCTCTCCATTTCGTTAATTAAGCCGAAATCCCCTGCTCAATGGCTTCCTCAATTGTAGCCACTGGATTACATTTTACTGATTCAACGTCCCCAACGCTACATTTTGATGGAAGCATACATTTTTTAAACCCAAACTTCGAGGCTTCTGAAGCTCGAATTCCCGCTCGATCCACTGAGCGAATCTCTCCAGCTAAGCCAATTTCGCCAAATGCAGCCAATCCAGCTTCGACCGGCAAGTCTCTCAAGCTAGATACCAAGGCCAGGGCGATAGCCAAGTCAGCAGCCGGTTCCGTAAGTTTGACTCCACCAGCCACATTCACAAAGACATCCATTCCCGAGAAACCCAAGCCTACACGTTTCTCCAGTACAGCCAAAATAAGCGAGACCCGATTCGGGTTTACTCCGGTGACAGTACGGCGTGGGGAGGCCAAGTGGCTTTCGGTAACAAGGGCTTGCACTTCAACTAAAAGAGGGCGAGTACCTTCGATACTAGGGATTACAGCAGATCCCGGTATGTCTTCAGGGCGCTCATCTAAAAACAACGCACTTGGATTGGCCACTTCAGCCAATCCTTTGCTGGTCATTTCAAAAACTCCGATCTCATTGGTTGAGCCAAAACGATTTTTGACCCCGCGTAAAATACGCAGCGTGTGTTTTCCGTCCCCTTCAAAATACAGTACGGTATCCACTAAATGTTCCAATACACGTGGACCTGCTAAATTACCATCTTTAGTAACATGACCAACCAAAAAAATAGGGGTGTGATAGCCCTTAGCTAAGCGTAGACACTCATTGGCACATTCGCGAACTTGGCCAACACTTCCAGGAATTGAGGAGAGGTTTGGAGTATACATTGATTGGATCGAATCAATAATAATACACGAAAATTCACCTTGTTTCATTTGAAACTTGATTGTTTCTATGTTTGTTTCAGTTAGCATTAGTACATTTTCATGGACAGTGTTTAGGCGTTGGGCACGTAGTTGGGATTGGTGAAACGATTCCTCGCCTGAGATGTATAAAACAGGCCCTTCTTGGGCGGCAACTTTATGCGCCAATTGCAACATCAAGGTGGATTTACCGATTCCAGGATCACCTCCCACCAATACCAATGAACCTGGCACAATTCCTCCTCCTAAGACCCTATCGCATTCCAACAGGCCCGATGATATGCGCTTGGGTGGAGATGCTTGGTTTTCGGTGATGGGGATGGGGGCGTTGGTTCCATTAGAGATGGAGGCCCGTGAATGTGGGCCGACAGTTTCATGAACTTCTTCGACTAAGGTGTTCCATTCATCGCAATCAGCACATTTACCTTCCCAGCGGGAATGGGTAGCGCCACAAGATTGGCATACATAGCTAGTTTTCGTTTTGGCCATGCTCAATCCTGTCTATAAATACAAATCTTTGGACTTCTGATCGAGATCCTTGACTGCTTCATGTTGTTCCTTAGCTTGTTTTTGCAATAACATCGAGCGTATTAAGCCGACAATCAGTCCTAAAACCAAGCCACAATACACCAATACAAATCCCCATGCGATAAAGAATGTAGCGCTTTGTGCAAAAACATCCAAGCTCTGGATGTTACTGGTGTTACGTAATGCATTGGTATCGGTAGCTATAGGCATCAGGTTCTCAGTAAATTCAGTGTCATTACTATCCCCGAATGGAAACAGGGTGTCGTGCAGTGCAGGAACCACACGGATTGTAAAAAGCATTGCCGAACCAAAAAAGATAATCACCAAGGTCATGGTGCCACGGGAAGGAGGTTGGTAACCGCTTTGTCCCAACACTGGACGGCTTTGGTCCATAGGAGGCAATTCCAAGCGGCCCGTTTCGGTAAAGCTGGCTTCCTGACGTTCCTCTGGTGGAAGTTTTTCATACGTATCCGCATGATGGGATTCTTCTATTTCTTCTTCAATGCGATCTTCAATATTATCTGCAACAGGCTTGAGTAACTGTTCACCACCCATTAAATCTTCTAAACGAGTCGAATCAGCAGGAGAACTAGGGGAAGCGGGAGATGAAGTTGGGGCTACTGGGGCTGAAACAGGCGGAGCCGTTTTTTTATGTGCCCCTTTACCGTATTTATCCCGTAGCGCTTGACGCCGTGCTTCGCGTTCAGCCATACAACCCGGGCATAAGGGGGTGCCTGCTTTAGTTCTCTGTGTATGCGGAG
>CALLLL010000319.1 GCA_938082445.1 uncultured bacterium | reverse complement strand
TGAGCCTCCGATTGAATACATGATCGATGAAGACTATGCCTATGAATACGATGCTGAATTGGAGCAGATTCTCATTTTCGATATAGAAGGCCGCACGGAAGTCGAAGCTTTTTTCCTAGGCTTGGAAAGCAATATCGATGTCCTAAAAGAATCCTACACGATTAAAGCATTGACTCCACTCAATACCGAGCGGGATGCAGTAGCCATTGAGTTGATACCTATTCCCAAAGAAGATGAAGAAGCGGTATTTGAAAAAGTCACCTTGCAACTGCGCAAGGAAGATTACTTGCCCGTCCAAATTGACATCATCAACAGCGAATCATCAAGCGTTAATTTCACGATTAAGAATTTCACCTTAAATAAAGAACTTCCAAAAGAAATCAGTCATGTGTTTGTTCCCGAATTAACCGATGTAATTCTCAACGATGAACCCATTGAAGTCACCGATGCAAAAGGAGCCTATTTCCCAGACAACGATCGCCTGGGATTGCCCACGAAATCTGTTGAGCTGGAAGTGATTGAGCCTATAGGTGCAAATGCTAATGAGTAAGTCCTTTGTACTTGCATCGGGTTCTCCTCGACGCAAAGCCTTGTTAGAAGATTTAGGTCTGGATATTGAGGTGCGAGTGAGTAATGCCGATGAAATCGATCATCTTGGCCCTGAAGCTGTCGTGTTGCACAATGCCGGTTTAAAATGTGATGCGGTCGCTCAAAATGCTTCCGATGATGAGGTCATCATCGCTGCGGACACCATCGTCGTTTTGGGTAAACAAATTTTGGGTAAACCAAAATCATTGGACGAAGCCAAAAGCATGTTGCGTAATCTATCTGGAAATACCCATCGTGTCATGACCGGAGTGGCAGTGCGAGGAGAAGTCGGCCAACCCAACGGTGTAGGGGTTGAAATCACAGAGGTCACTTTTTGCCCATTGAGTGAAAAGGATATAGAAACCTTTGTGCAAACCGTTCAACCGCTGGATCGCGCCGGGGCGTATACGGTGGATGGTCCTGGGAGTTTGTTGGTCGCTGGATACAACGGCTGTTATTACAATGTATTGGGATTGCCACTGGTGCGCCTGCAAGCAATTCTACATCACTTTGATATTGATCTCTTCAACGCAATGGACCCTAAGAAAACACGCTTTTTATAGGGTCATTCTAAGCTTTTAGCCTTCCTTTTATTGCATGATCCCCCCCCGCTGGCTTATACTACCGAAATGAGCTCTAAAAATATTCAATTCACATCTCTAGGGAGTGTGGGTGAAGTAGGTGCCAGCGCGCACTTGTTGACGATCGACTGTTTCCACATTCTCCTGGATTGCGGTATGCACCCCAGTAAAGAAGGTCCGGACAAACTTCCCGATTTTTCGATGCTAAGTAAAGCACCCGATGCCGTCATCATTTCCCATTCTCATATCGATCACTGTGGTTCGTTACCGCATATGGCTACCCTATTTCCTGGGGTACCTGTATATTGCACACCACCGACCCTGCGCATCATGGATCGCATGTTGCACAATTGCGTATCGGTGATGGGTAAAATCCGCGATGAGCGCGACGTACCGGAATACCCGTTGTATTCGCATATTGATGTGGAAAACATCATCAAACGCGTATACCCCATTACTATGTATAAAGAGTTTGGTATACATCCCGATAGCGATATACGCATCACTTTCAGCCATGCAGGCCATGTATTGGGGAGCGCCTCAGTACTGATTGAATCGCCTAACCACACCGTATTTTATACAGCGGATATTTGCACCGTGGATCAAGAATTGATGGAAGCTTATCGTCCACCGAAGAACCCTGAGAAGATCGATACACTCATCGTTGAGTCCACGTACGGCGCGACAGAAAATGCCGATCAAATCTTATTTGAAAACGAAGTAGAACGATTTGGTTCCGCAATCGCCGAAGTTCTTGCCGATGGCGGAGTCGCCTTAATTCCCTCCTTTGCATTGGGACGTGCACAGGAAATTCTGAACATCGTCACTCGCTTACAAGAAGAAGGGACCATTCCCTGGGTACCCATCTATGCTTCAGGCCTGGGTCGTGCGGTCTATGAAATTTACGATGACTTTTTCGATGACTTAAAGCCCACAGCAGAATTGAGCCCTTTAGATGAATTTCTCAATGTCGGAAATGTCTGGAAGCCCGATGTTGCTCGTCGCTTGATACAAGAACCCTGCATCATTGTGGCCACATCCGGCATGATGCTAGAAAACACCCCTTCTGCAATGATTGCCCAGCATATGGTGCGCGAAACTCATCACGGCATCTTCTTTGTAGGCTATTGTGCAGAAGACACCGTAGGTGCGGCGCTTAAAGAAGCAAAGGTCGGTGACCAATTGGTCTTTGAACTTGAAGGGGCACCCGTTCATATCGCACTCAGCAACATACAGTCCTTTCACTTTAGTGCCCATGCCAATCGCGAAGAGTTAAGCGATGTTATCGATGCGATTCCTTCTAAAAACGTGGTCTATGTCCATGGCGATCCGCCTGCTTTGGAATGGATGGAGTACAACACGGCAGAAGGCCGCAATAAATACGTTCCGGCTATAGGCCAAACCATCTTGCTTGAAGGATAAGCTATGGCACGCGAACGTAATCGATTGATTGACTGGTGCTTGACTTCGGCTATTCTCAGTTATTTTACAGTTATCAAATTATTACCGTTATCAGTGGCTCGGCAGATAGGCAAATGGGGTGCCCTGTTCGCCTATTACACTCTCCCGCGTGTACGTAAAATTGGCATGGGCAATCTAAACTTGGCCTATGGCGATACGATTAGCATGAAGGAAAAAAAGGCCATACTCAAGGAATCCATGGTGAACCTTGGCCTCATCGGTGTTGAATTACCCCACAATGAATTATTGCATTCCGATAAACGCGACCAATATTGCCAAGTGTTGGGCGAAGAACTTTTAGAAGAGCACGGTACCGGAGTCATCTTTAGTGGCCATTATGGGAACTGGGAATGGGGTTTTGGAATGTTTTTAGGTGCCGGACATGATGCCGCAGGTATTGTTCGCCCTCTGCGTAATGAACGCTTAAATGCCTATATTGAAAAAAATCGAAAAAAGTCGGGTGTGCAAATTATTGGGAAAAGAGCTGCCGCAGCTGAAGCCCTTCGGGTGTTGAGAAAAGGCACCCATGTTGGCATACTCGCCGACCAAAGTCCCCGCAGAAATGGTGTTCCGACTACATTTTTTGGTCAACCTTGCTGGTCCACTATCGGCCCCGCCATGATTGCCTTACGCGCGAAAAAGCCTGTATATCCCATGTTTATCACCCGCGATGAAAAGGGCTTCTATACCCTAGAGCTGTATCCACCCATTCCGTTTGAACCAACAGGTCCATTAAAGAATGATATAATTACCCTCACCCAAAAATGTCAGGATGTGGTAGAAGAACACGTGCGTAAAAAACCTGGGCATTGGATGTGGATTCATGACCGGTGGAAGAAACAACGCCGCTTAGAACAAGAATGGGAAGACCGATTGAAAGAGAAACTGTAACCTTTTCGCTATACCCCATTGAATTGAAATTTGCACCTGCGCTTCATTCTCGCTAGGATGGTACTATGAGCAAACAAACGTGTATACAATGCGGTACTGAAGACGAGCTGTCTGCGACGATGTGTTCAAAATGCGGTACGCCGTATCCAGTGCCCGACCCCGATGAAGCCCAAGAAATTGAAAAAGGGCAATTGATCGCCAATCGCTATGTCATCTTAGATCGTATCGGCCAAGGCGGCATGGGATGCATCTATAAAGTGCAAGACAACACTTTAGGCGAAGTAGTGGCCCTTAAAACACTTTTACCGGCTTATGTGCAGGATAAAATTGTTGTTGATCGTTTCTTCAATGAAGCGCGAATCGCGCGCGGCCTTTCCCATCCTCATATCGTGCGAGTACACGACATCGGCACAGCCGATAGCATTGTCTATATATCAATGGAATTATTGCCAGGCCGCACCTTGCGCTCCATGATAGATAAAATGGCCAGTGGAAAACGTATCCCACTTAATGCCATCTTGCGCATGTTTGATGCTCTCTGCGCCGCTTTGGAGTATGCCCATAAGTACACCGTTCATCGAGACATCAAACCCGAAAATGTTATGGTCTTGCCCGATGGCACCGTTAAATTGATGGACTTTGGAATATCCAAGTTGATGTCCAACCCTAATTTAACTTCCGCTTCGATGGTTATGGGAACGCCCCACTACATGTCACCCGAACAACTTAAAAACAGCGCAGACGTAGATGGGCGAGCCGACATATTCAGTGTGGGCGTGATGCTCTATGAAGCCTTAACAGGGGCCATACCTACAGGTTTAGGGCAACGCTCTGCCATTCAAAATCAAATTCCCCCAGCACTTGTCCCGATTGTTCAAAAATGCTGTAACGACGACCCTTTACAGCGTTATCAAACAGTCACGGATCTACGAAATGCCTTACGCCTAGTTCGTGAACAGTTCGAAACAGGCATTAAACCTGGGCAAGCTACCGATTCAACCATCTTTGGCCCTGCTACTACCTCAGCTCCCGTCATTACAGCACCCTCAACGGCACCGCGTAAGCTGGCAGCGGTTGTTGCAGTGGGATTGATATGCGCGTCTGCCTATGTTGGCTTATCCTGGGCAAAGAGTGGGCGCATGGCCGCATTGGAACAAGCTGCAGAAGACATTAATGCTCAAGCCCAAGCCGACGCCTCAACACCGGTCGTTCAGACTGGCGACTCACTTGCGCAAGTACACCAGCTTATTATGAATGCAAAAAGCGCTGCGGTATCTGCTGCTGACTCGGATCTTGATTCCGCACTCTTAGAAGAAGCCGAGACTCTTTATAAACAAGCCACAAGTACACGATCAGACGATGGCGCTATGGAATTAAGCTGGCAGTCCCTGCATCGTTATTTAGCCGTCGCTTATGCACCGCAAACGATGGAGTTTATACCTGAAAGTGAATCATTATCAGCCTTTTTGATTGATACACAAGAAGTGTCTGTAGGGGAATTTTGGCGATTTGCCGATACCCATGAATGGCGCGTACACCCTGAGGCCAAAAGGCTCTCAATGGATGATCCCATTAGCTTTGTTACCTATTATGACGCAGCAAGCTTCCTGTATTCCCAACAGCCAGCAAAACGATTGCCGACCGAAGCACACATCGAACAAGCAGTATCCACTGTACAAAATCGCCTCGACGAAAATCCTGATCATGAAGATGGTACTTCATGGGGCTGGGAAAATTTCTTTGAGCTGACCCGACTGGAGAATGAAGACCAGTCGCCCGCAACTCTTATGGGGACAGACGTGGTCATTGTTCAAGTGCAAGAAGATAGCAACAGCATCCAACTGTCTCCCTCCGACAACATGAATTATGAGCATTTTGCTCCAAATGTTGGATTTCGAGGAGTGATCGAATTACCGACATCTGTTGCAGAAGTCCAGGCATGGATCAAAGAAAATAATTTATAAAAAAAGTATTGGATAGCGTTGACAGTCCACTCTTGGTTTGGCTACCATAGCCTCAGTGGTGAACAGTAATTTTATGCGGAAAGTTACTGGAGCAAAAAGCGGAAGCACATCGCACAGGGGAATTTTATGAGTCAAATGAATTGTCCACATTGTCATTCAGAAGACATTGCACCGGAAAATGTACCTCAAGGGGTCGTAGCCGTAATGCCATGTCCCAAATGCTCACAACTGTTGGTTCGATTTCGAAATAAAATGATCGCGCTCAATCGAGATATCTTGGCAAACGGCTCGAAAGAAGAACGCACCTTTCATTTGGCCGAAGTTATTTCCGAATTCATGGAAGATACCGAAATCGGTTTCGATATGATGTCCCCACGTATTTTTGATGAAGCACCGGGTCTCTCTCAGTCTCAAGAGGACACCAGTGACGATGAATTTGAAGTGGTGGATGTAACTCCGACTGAAGTTCGCGAAGAATTAGAACCCATTTCGGATGATGAAGCTCAGCGTTTTGTCAATTTCGAATTAAACGCACTGGATAATATGGAATATTTCAAAAAGCATTTTGAATAGACTGCTAAACTAGTTTTGACCTACTCATGACCATACTTCGTATGGTCATTTTTTTTGCAAAGTGGATCGGTTGGCTTGAAATAACGCTACACCCGCAGCGACAGAAGCATTCAAGCTATCCATATTATTGTGCAGAGGAATATTGACTAAATCGTCACAACTCTTTTCGATAACTGGGCGCATGCCTTTAGTTTCGTTTCCAATGATCAAAGCCGTCTTCGTAGGCCAATCAAGTGTAAATATATCGGTAGTCCCTTTGGCATCCAGTCCATATACCCAAAAATGGGCATCTTTTAGTTGCTTGATGGTCTGACTAAGATTATTGGACTTGATAATTGGGATGTTAAACACGGCGCCTGTACTCGCACGTACCACACTATCGTCGATCAGCGCTCCTTTGCGGGCCGTCAAAATAATGGCTGCTGTACCTGAAGCCACTGCGGTACGGATGATCATGCCCAAGTTTTTGGGGTGATGAACCTGATCCAATATGAGAATAGTAGTGATATCGGGACAGAAATTAATGAAAGATTTTAAATCTGTATACTCAATCGGGCTCACTTTTGCCGCAATACCTTGATGCTCCATGGTGCGGGTCAACTCATTGACCTTGGCCTGGGGGACAAAATCAAAGGGAATGGATTTAGATTTTGCTTCATCTAGAATGGCGCTACACCCAGAAGCCCGAGATTCTTTCGCGACATAGATACGATTAATACTGTATCCCGATTGCATGGCTTCTTGAATGGGTTTAAGACCGTAAATGATATTGGGATTGGACATAATGTACCTTAGAGTTGCTGGAAGTGATTTTGCATGATTTTACCGCACTATGATAGCATGCTTCCATACAATTCGTATTCGAACATTGCATCCGTCTGGGTGGTATGCCCGCAGCATAGGGCCAAGGATTTCTTTGTCTACACAAAAAAAAGATATAGATAAACCCCGTAAACGCGCTCAAAACTTCTGGAAAACCTACAAGCGGTTAACGCGTTATGTTATGAAGGATAGAGGCAAACTCATTGCCCTAATTCTCTTTTCCTTCATGGCCGCGAGTTCTCTAGGGATCACTCTATTGGTCACGACAGCTGGAATCGAGATTCTGTATGTTAGCGATACGCTTCCGGTCGTGGAAGGTGTAACCTATACCCCAGGCGAGGAACCGCCCACGGATTTCGACAGGCTTTTAGAACGGTACAACACCCATGCAATAGAAGCAGAAGATGATGTGGAATCATTTACCGGATGGCGGCCTGATTTTGAAAGTCGAGTGAATGATATTATTCATGGCATGCGGGCTGATATATCCTATGCGCTTCGCATTATTGCTTTTGGGATAATACTGATTACCTTACTGGGTGGTATTGCACGTTATTTTCAGCAGTATTTAGCAGGCGTCATCAGCGCGCATGTCGTTCAAGATTTGCGTATGGAGCTGTATTCGAACCTTCTTCTACAATCACATGACTTTTTCGAATCACGCAAAGCTGGAACTATTATGGCACGCTTTTCCAGTGATGTGATGATGGTAAACACAGGGTTGACCAGTGTATTTGTCATTCTATTCAGAGAACCATTTAAAGTACTTTCTCTCCTTGGCTTAGCATTTTTTACAAGCCCTAAAATTACGTTGCTCATTGTATTTTTCATTTCCCCACTCATTCTATTATTTATGTTGATGGCCAAAAAGCTCAAACGCCGTGTAACGTCTCAGCTCAATCGATTGGCTACTGTCACCTCCATCTTGATGGAAACTATACAAGGGATTACAGTTGTAAAGAGCTTTCGGATGGAAAACCATGAGCTTGACAACATGAAAGCCGAATTGCGATTTTTACGCAAGCAGATGGTGAAAATTTCTCGCCTCAATGCTTTAGTAGGACCGGCTACAGAGTTGTTCCTCATTTGCGGCGCGGCCATTTTGATCATGGTGGGCAACCGTATTATGCAAATGGAGAATTTGGTGGTGGCCGATTTAATCATCCTAGCCGCTACTATGATTGGTGTTGTAGATCCAATGCGTAAGGTGGCCAAGATTAACAACAAAATTCAAGTGAGTGCGGTGAGTGGTGAGCGAGTCTTTTCCTATCTGGATGCCGCACCTTCTGTTCAGGAATCTTCCAATCCAATTGATCTTCCAGTGATTCAGCATGAAATCGCATTTGATCATGTAGACTTTTCGTATCACGAGGATGCACCTGTCCTGAAAGACTTGTCATTTAGTGTTAAGAAAGGTGAAATGGTGGCGCTGGTAGGATTTAGTGGAGCAGGTAAAAGTACCATCGCAAAGTTATTACCCCGATTCTACGATCCTACTTCGGGTTCCATCACAATTGATGGGGTGGATATCCGCGAAGCATCTTTCGAAAGTCTACGCGAACAAATTGGGTATGTAACGCAAGACAATGTGCTGTTTAATCGTAGTGTGCATGAAAATATTTCCTTTAGCCGAGAATCCATTACAGAGGACCAGGTTAAGGCAGCGGCTCACGTAGCGCATGCCGATGTATTTATCGACCCAATGCCGGAAGACTATCAATCGTCGATCAGTGAAGCAGGGTCAAACCTGTCGGGTGGTCAAAAACAACGCATTGCAATTGCACGGGCTATTGTTAAAGATCCCGCAATCCTTATTCTGGATGAAGCAACTTCGAGCTTGGATACCGAAAGCGAAACAGCTATCCAAAATGCAATTGATGAATTTGTTGTCGGACGTACAACCATTGTTATTGCCCACCGCCTCTCCACCATTCAGCGGGCGGATAGAATTATAGTCCTTAGTCAAGGATCGGTTGCTGAACAGGGTTCGCATCACGAACTGATTGAACAAGGAGGGATCTATAGTCGCCTACACAACCTTCAGTTTGCATCAATGGATGACCCAGGGGACGATAGCACTACGGATGCTGAATCCGTTTAATCCATTTCGGTATACTTTCTAGATGGACAAAGACTTTTACATCGAATGTGGTTGTGGGTATCAGACGTATTTCACGAATAAAGAAATAGGTTCCACTCAATCGTGTTTTAATTGCCGCGCCTCCTTAAAAGTAGACAGCCCAAACACCACTGAGCACAATAACCCAACAGCCAACATCGAAGTAAAAACTAAGAGCTCCAAACCGAAAACATACAGCAGTCCCTTTGAAGATGATGAAGAACCCGACACACCGGTTTTACCGATCTCCTCAACATTTCAGCCTAAAGCAATGGCCAAGCCCGATACTGCTGATGACGACCGTACAGCATATAGCAATGCTACAAGTGCATTCGGAGACATAGATGAAGAGGAGGATGTAGAAGAAACTGCCTCGAGTAATCAGCCAGATCCGAGTTTGATTCGTGAATACGAAGGGCCAGAACACAGCAATCGTTATCGCCAAGTGGACGAGACCGAAAAGTGTCCACGTTGCGGCAATCCTTTCCGAGGCGATTGGGACAAACAATCAATAAACGGCCAAGAGATTTGTTATATCTGTTCGAATCAAGCCACTGAGGGCATGCCCGAACGCGCTGACACGAACAAGTTTAATGCGGCTGGAGTTGATTACCTTGAAGAAGGCCAAAAACAAATGGCTGGCTTGGAACATGATATAAAGATTGAGGGTACTCACGCAGGCGGCGTAGAAAAATTCTGGTTATTCGATCCGGAATCGGATCAGTTCCGCATCATGCTGTATGTTTTGGCACTGGGCACCATCATGATCACCTTGTTCGCCGTATTTTTTATGGATTCGGGATCCTCTAATCCAGGGGATTACTCCACAGCCGCATATCAAGCAGAAGTATCTGAGGAAGCGTCACAACCGCTTCCTGTATGGGGTAAAGTACTCTTGGTGGGGTGGACCATTATCGAATATTTCACTACATTTGTGGTGACTGTTTTTCTTATATTGTATCTATCAGAGCGAATGCCTCATGGTCACTTTGGGATGGATATATTCACCATCATTCTGGCATTGTCCCCGTTCTTCATCAGCAAAATATTGATGTCCCTTGTTGTCTATTTTATGGGAGGCGACCAGTCAGCGGTCACAGCGATGGCAGCAATGATTGCGTTTTTGCGTATAGGCGGAATAGCACTCACTATCATGACGCTGATGCATCTACTCGACTTTAGAATTCGTGATTTCTTCTACATGATTATCGCAGACGGAATTGTAGGCCATATCATGTCCCTGATCGGTGCTTTAGTGTATGCAGGAATTGCCCAAATAGCCCTCTAGATAGTGCCTTGCTCGATAAAGCGCGCTGCCCGTTTTCCCAATAACTCTACACCATTGATCATTGTCGCAAACCGTTTGTCTTGGGTAAGTCCTTGATCATAGCGGTAGTATATTTGCTGAAGTACCACGACCAACTTAATCGTGGCAAATACCAAATGATAATTGGCAGAGGATACATCGCGCCCAGTGAGTTCGGCATAGAGATTGACGCTTTCAGTACGCGTCATCGCCCCAGGTAAGGTATGCAAGAAACACCCGGTGCTCATCAGGCCTTGGGGTTCATCGGGGTTAGTCCAATAACTGAGCATTACGCCCAAATCAAAGAGCGGATCGCCAATGGTAGACATCTCCCAATCGAGCACTCCGATAATTTTGGTCATGTCATTGGGATCAAGCACAACATTATCGAATTTATAATCGTTGTGTATCATCACCGCACCAGAATCCTCTGGGATGTGCTCAATACACCAGCGTAAAGCATGCTCAACTTCGGGTAAGTCATTGGTCTTGGAGCCTTCATAGCGCTTCGCCCATCCATTTACCTGACGCCCCATAAATGAGCCTTCGGTACGCTGCAAAGATTCTAGCCCTATCGCTTTCCAGTCTATCGAATGCAAGCTTGCAAGATTGGTGACCATGGAAATACAGGTTTCGCGTACTTGATCGGGTGTAGGGTTAAATCCCTCGGGGTGTTTGGAACGCAGGATCATGCCTTGCACACGTTCCATTAAATAAAAGTCCGCCCCCATGATGTCATGATCTTCGCAAAACAAAGCGGGTTTGGGGGCAGGCGAATACACGGGATTCAACGCAGACAACACACGGTATTCACGATGCATATCGTGTGCAGCTTTTACTTTGGAACCAAAGGGTGGACGGCGGAGTACAAATTCCTTCTCTCCAACAGTCACGAGATAAGTCAGATTTGAGTGACCACCGGGAAATTGGCGAACAGAAAGTTCGCCTTCTGGCATGCTAAGACCATCGCGCAAATAAGGTTCTAATTTCTGCAGTGAAAGTTCTTCACCTTTACGCATATCCACGGCTGTATCGTTTAAGTCCTGCATCTTGCTACTCCTTAAGCACTTGGTTTAAGGCTCAAGCATATCAAATCTAGCCAGACTGGACAATACGACAGTTGATGCTTTCACCATCAATTGATAGACTCATTTTTAGTTCAACCTCATTTTTTATAGGAACAAAATCTGTGCTCACCATCGCTGACCCCGATCGTTATGCTCGACACCGGACCGCTCGAGCATCCGACGGAACTATGGATCGAATGCTCCCTGAGCTTTTCCTCCTTATAGCCCTCTTTGGGTGTATAGGCGCTATTGCCTGGGCCATTCGCGGTACCAGCGGCTGGAATGGCATCGACGGCACCATTGTCCCTGGCATGATGTGGGGTATTTTATGGTGGTATTGCTGTGCGAGAAAAGGCATTCAAGCCAACAGCAGTGCTCTATGGTTGGGACTGGGCATTGCCGTCGGGGGAGAATTGGGGTATGGCATTTATGTATCTTGGATTCGCGGATTGTTTATGCAAGATTCAAGTGGCGAAATGATCGCTGTTGCACCGGGCATAGGGTGGCTGTGGTTTTTTATTTGCGGTATAGGATGGGGTGCACCCGGAAGCATTTGCTTGGGCTGGGCGATCAGCACAAAGCGTTCTCTATCTATCTGGATTCCACGAATTCTCATCCCCTATGCCGCATATCACAGCGGCGCATGGCTGGTGGATACATTTCCGCAAACCTTTCTACCCAACTATGATGTGGTTGATTACAGCGACCAAAGTAACAATATGATTGGTCGCATTATTTGGACGCAAACTTTAAACACAAAGGTTCTCTGTGCGTGGTTAGCCGCTATGGGGGTTGCCATTGTTCAACGTGACAAATCCAGTTATATGATCAACGGTATTATCGGGGGCGGATTTGGATTCGGATTTGCGATATCGGCTATTTGGTGCCTGGGCTATGGATCTGAATCGTATGCACAGTCCATTGATTGGTGGAAAGTATGGGAATTAAACTCAGGACTCTTTCTGGGGGCACTCTATGCCCTTGCCCTCTGGTGGAGCATTCGCGACCTCGACAAACGCTACACCCCTGAGGGCATGCCTCTTTCTGAAGACGACTTTACTCACCCCGCTGGTGTTTGGAATTTACGCACAGCATTTGAAGCCATCGGCGTCATTATTTTGACCATGACCATTTATTATGAAGATTCATTTCGTACCAGTGTGGCGATGTCGGCACTCTTCGCGATTCCTACAGCCCTACTCATCATGCAATCGCTCAACGGTTTAAAACCACAAGATCGCGACCTGCGCCGTGCTCAATTGGCCCAAGCATTCTGCGTCTTTCTTTTTTTGTTCGTGACTTGGCATGGCGCAACCTCTACACTGGGCATTCATCTCGGGACACATACCGAGAAAATGGTCGACCAATATTCATGGCCTATCGAACGGCAATGGCTCTTTGCCCCACTGGGGATTGTGTTTTATGCGGGGACTGTTTTTCATATGTTTCGGACTTTGCGCGGCAGTAACCCAATTTATGTCAAATCCTTTTCTATCCACATTTATTGTTGTATAGTAGGACTTTATAGTATTGGAATGATCTCTATATGGCCTTCTATCATTCACTATTTCTATACCGTATTACTTTGTGGCACATTGTTCACGTATACTCAACTGAATAAAACATATTCACTTACTGATGACCAAGGAATTAATTCATGAGCACCATACATCGTATGTTTACTTTCAACTTAATACTTATCTGTTTTGGAACACTCCTTGGATGCCAAACATCTACTCACATCAATCCCTCCCCTCATCCAAACATTGTTCTTGTAATGGCGGATGATCAGGGTTGGGGCGATATGGGCTATACAGGGCATCCGGTAGTGAAGACGCCTCATTTCGATGCGATGTCACGAGAGGCCTTGCGCTTTGATCGCTTTTATGCGGCGGCTCCGGTGTGTTCGCCGACGCGGGCGAGTGTGTTAACGGGGCGTCACCCGAATCGTATGGGGTGCTTCAAATGGGGCAATTCAATTCTTCCACAAGAAAACACCATTGCCGAAGTCTTGGGTGAGGCCGGTTATGCAACAGGACACTTTGGCAAATGGCACCTAGGTACAACATTGAAGAATAGCCCTGTTAGTCCCGGTGCAAATGGCTTTGACACTTGGCTTTCAGCTCCAAACTTCTATGACAACAATGCGACCATGAGCCGAAACGGGGTCGCGGAAAAAATGGAAGGTGAAAGTTCAATGATTGCAGTTGATGCTGCAATTGATTTTATGCGCGAGCAAGTTAAACAGGACAAACCCTTCCTTAGTGTGGTGTGGTTTGGTTCTCCGCACAACCCGCACATCGCCAGCGAAAAAGAGCGTGCACCTTATGCGGATCAGCAATCGCCCAAAAAGATGGACCATTTCTTAGGCGAACTGGCCGGAATGGACACCGCTTTTGGCAAGTTGCGTCAGGAATTGCGCGATTTGGGCATTCACGAAAACACCATTCTTTGGTATTGTTCAGACAATGGCGGTCTTCCCAAATATGGACGCACCGGTGGGCGCGGTCACAAAGGCCAGGTTTGGGAAGGAGGCTTGCGGGTACCTGCGATGATTGAATGGCCTGCGCAAATCCCTCGCAACCCAGCACCGGTAAATATGCCCAGTAACACGGTGGATATTTACCCGACATTACTGGATATAGTTCAGCCGTCTACCGAGAACCAAGCACCACTAGACGGCATAAGTTTAATGCCGCTCATCAAGGGAAACATGAGTACCCGCCCTCAGGGCATGGGCTTCTGGGATTATAATACAAAGAAGGGTACACCTGTACGTGCAGAGGCACTGATGCAAGAATTGTTGGCTCTTCAAGCCGAAGGAAAAGAAATCACAGACCCTGTGCGCCTACGTATGGATGCCCATACAATTACAACTCAGTATCCAGAGAATACTTTTCCTGGGCATTCGGCCTGGTTAGCATGGCCATGGAAATTGCATCGTATAGAAACAGAAGGTAACGTATCGTTTGAATTGTATAACCTTAAAGACGACCCAATGGAACAAGACAATCAAATCGCCAACGAAACTGAACAGGTGAAAACCATGAAACAAGAACTAAATCAGTGGCTGGTTTCGGTAATACGTAGCACCAATGGCGCGGACTATTAATACTCAGAAGGAGACTCATTGTGCACTATACTTTATTCACATCATTCTGTCTGACTGTTTTTCTTTCTGTCACCTCATGGGCGGGCACCGCAACCTTTATCGTAAAGGACGCATCAGGCAATCCGATGCCGGCGCGTGTGCATTTACGTCATAGCAACGACACTCAACCCAAGTTTCTAAAAGAACAAACGGACTATCCCTATCACGATGACCATATCGTGTTTGATGGTCAAGCCACAATAACATTGCCTGACGACACCTACTCCTTCAGCCTTGAGCGCAGTCCAGAATTCACCCGCACTTCCGGCACAATCACCATTAAAGAAGATTCTCACCAATCAGTCTCAGCAATACTCACGCGAATTACCGATCTCAAAGCCGAAGGCTGGTGGAGCGGTGAGCTCCACATTCATCGACCAGTGGAACATGCTGAGCTCTTGATGCGTGCAGGCGATCTGCATGTCGGGCCCATTATAACTTGGTGGAACCAACGAAACCTTTGGCAGGGCAAAGAGCTCCCCAAAAACCCTCTCGTATCCTTTGACGGAAATCGATTTATCCATCTCCTCGGCGGAGAAGATGAACGCAACTTCGGTGCGATCCTATACCACAATATGAATAAACCCATCGACATTATCGATGATCAAAAAGAATTCCCATCGCCATATTTCAACACCGCTGAAGCGGCTACTCAGGAAAAGAATTTATGGCTGGACATCGAAAAACCGTTTTGGTGGGATGTGCCAACGATGCTCGCTTTAGGCATTGGCGATTCCATTGGCATCTTAAATAATCATGTGTGCCATAGCCGTATGCTCGATAACGAAGCCTGGGGCTATGCACGGCATACCGGTAAATATCCTTCGCCGCTGGGCAATGGGTTTTACAGTCAGGACTTGTATTACCGCATTCTCAATACAGGCCTGCGCATCCCGCCTTCGGCTGGAAGTGCCTCAGGTGTGTTACCCAACCCCGTGGGTTATAACCGGGTGTATGTGCACCTGGATGAGCCCCTTAGGTATGACGCATGGTGGGAGGGGCTACGTGCGGGGCGCAGCTTCGTAACCAACGGTCCCCTCTTACGTGCCAAAGCCAACTCACGTTTACCAGGGCATGTGTTTAAAAGTTCTGGCGATCCGTTGGAAATAGATCTAGAAGTAGAGTTGGATAGTTTCGATCCCCTTGGCCAAGTAGAAATCATACACAATGGCGAAATCATCCGCACCGCAGAAGCACAACCACTCACCCAGCTAGGATATGTAGAATTCAAAGAGAGCGGATGGTTCTTGATTCGTGTGCGCGCGGATGTAGACAACACTTTCCGCTTCGCTTCCACTGCACCTTACTATGTAGAAATTGGGGACGAGACACACCGCGTCAGTAAAAAGGACGCGACCTTCTTTGCAGACTGGGTGGAAGAACGCATCAGCCGCATAGCCATCAACGATTCCGCCGAGCGCAAGGAAGTGCTTCAATACCAACGCAATGCACTGGACTTCTGGCGCGACCGAGCGGCTAAGGCGAATGCGGAATAGAGACTAGTGCTCACTCTCAGGTGCTGAGATATATCCAGCATAACGTCCCATCCAGTAGGGCAATAACCACGCCACACCGGAGCTTTCACTACGGCCAGTACGCCCATAATCCCCGGAAATGTAGTCCCAGGGATTCTTATCCCACCGCATGATGCCGCGCTCGCTAGCAGGCAACATGCGATCGATTTGTAAGGGGTCTTGCATAGGTGTGCGCACCAGCTTCACGTCGTCGCGCTTGGAACTATCGAGTTCCCATTGGCGGAGATCGAGCGGATGATCGCGCAGGAATTCGACGCTATCTTCGAGGTGAAAGTTTTGGCCACCGAGCATGCCGTAGCCAAAGTTAAACCAAGGGTTCTGATCATTTTCGACCATGCGATAAGCCCAGGTGATGCCTTCCATATAAATCTTTTTATACTCGTCATTGGGTTCGGTATCCATAAGCAACTGCCCCATCTCGGTGATCATACCGTCGTCAATATGACTTCTTTCGGATCGGCGATGCGCACGGGGTCGTTTCATGTGCGCGTTTATGATGTCATATTTTTTCACCAAGCGTTCAAATTCAGTGTTGTAAATTTCTTTACCCGTCATGAAATGACCAAAGCGCAGAAACGTCACCAGCTCAAAGGTATTGATCGGTGCCTCCACCACCCAGTCTGGATCGTTCATAAGTTTTTCAGGAGTCCACACACCCCAACACGTGGCCTTCCCGTCAATCGGGTCGGTGAGCGCATAGTCATTATTAATGACGTGCATAAGAATATTGTCGATATGTTGTACGACACGTTTTTTCATCTCTTCATCGGCCACAAGTTTATGAAACCAGTAATAGCCCATAAGGTGCCCATTGAATTCATCCGAACTGGTATCGCCTTTCCACCACCATTTTCCATCAGCTGATTTACGCCAACGTTTTTCTACATATTTCCAACGGGGATCGGTAATGCGGCGTTCAGCAACTTCTTGAGGGGTATAGACGCGGTTACGATCGGCCATAGGTGCTTCACCCACGGGCACCACAGAACGCGCAAAGAACCCATCCGTCCCTGTAACAGTTTGTAAGAATTCCATGGCTTCATAGGCTTTGATCGCATTTTCTTTGGCCTGTGGATTTTTAGTGACCGCATAGCGCAAACATTCCATCATCAAATAGAGATTGGTATATTCACCATCGTTATCGTCATCGGGCTGGATCCACGTGGAGTTGTCCTCCTCGGATGGGAATAAACATTTTTCGACGAGCCAAGGTTCGCGCACATGCCGAGCAAGCAATATCTCCATGTAATGATCAGCTTTATCTTCAAGAGTCATCATTCGGCGTTTAATGGCACTCACCCCACCTGCCGTAGCAACCCAGGCGTTTCCTTTACTATCAAAAGCCACATCGCGCACATCGTCGCTCACCAACCAACGCTTACTGAACCGAAGCGACCAATCGCTGCCGTTGTTGCGTGCGGACCATGCCGAATCCCCTGAGCGATAGCGTGCTACACCCAGTGCAGTTCCAGCCCACATTGTGCCGTCGGGCGCGAATGTTATGCTGCGTACTTGCCAATTCGGTAAGCCTTGTTCCGCGTCAATCTGATTGACACATGCACCGTTTTCCATGACAGTAATACCGCCCCAGCTACCGGCCCATACTCGTCCATCGGGTGCAATTCCAATATCATAAATAGCACCAGAGATCACATCTTCAGGTTCAAAGTAGCGACGAAGACCATTTTTGTCTAAGCGATAAAGCCCCATCCATGTAGCAACCCATAAGGTGCCGTCATCGGCAATAGTGACATCACGAATATTTTTCGACCAATTAAAATCGATTGTTATCCATTGATCGTTTCGACGTAGCCATGAGCCGTCAGGACCGAGTGCGATAACGTCTTGCGCATCGGCATCCACTGCGGATATGGGCACATCAATATTGGGCACTTTTATAGCCTTGGTCCCACCAATTTCATAGACCCCATTCCACGCACCCACCCAAAGGGTGTCGCCACTCGATTCGAGATCAAAGGCAGGCCCTTCAGCAAGGCCTTCACAGACTTTCTACTCTTTACCGTCCAAATAAAACAATCCAGCTTTTGTGGCGACCCATACGCGATCACCCTTATCCACAGCGATTGATTTTACATCATTGGCTGCACCACTGAGCGGATAAGCCTCATGATATTCTTGGCTAAAAGGAGTATCTTTGATGGGCTGTATTTCGGCCCCGGCCATATTGGTCCACGCACTTACACAGACCAATGCATATACAAGTAATGCGCGTTTCATGAACTATTCTCCAGATTTTCGAATGGTTAACGTTTTATCATCTTGACGACCGTAGCCCGTAATACGCAGTTCGGTGTCCGTGACTTCGACTGTCGAGTAAGCACTTTCGGCGGTATCGACCATGCCCTTAAAAGTTATATAATGCACACCATTTTTTTCCCCGTAGTTCCCAGCATGATTGTGACCATTGAAGTAGGCTTTCACACAATCGTTTGCATCAATCAAAGCCACGATTTCTTCGGCATTCCACAAATTGTGTGTATTTTCCGGGTAGATAGGAAAGTGCGCCATAAGCACAACCGACTGACCTTTTTTCGTAGCATCGGCCAAAACATGCTCTAGCCATTTCATTTGACCTTTACCGACGGCCCCGTTCCATTTGGGCGATTCTATGTTGTTGTCTACATAATATTTTTCCGCGACTTGATAAAGAGCACTGCCCTTGGGATAGCCATGAAAACTCACATCGTTGCCATCCAATGCGACGAAGCGCCAGCCTTTCACCGTGAAATCATAATAACGTGTTTTGAGCCCCATCTTCGTATGCACGTGTTTTTTCTTATCGTCCGCTACCGAGTAATCATGATTACCAAGGACATGATGGGATGGATGCTTGAGCTTGGCCAATATTGGACCGACCACATCGAAGCTTTCCCAGTCTTTATCAATGAAATCGCCCAGATGTACCGTAAACTCCAGGTCTTTCGTGTTCAAGTCTTCCACACAGGCCTGCAGCTTAGCCGGCGAATTGCGATACTGCCGCGCTCCAGCCGTATCCGCATCACAATACTGGCAATCGGCGATCACGCCGATAGTAAAGGGTGCTGCGAAAGCAGAAGTTGAAAAAGCAACCATCAATCCAATAATAAATTTTTTCATTAAAAAAACTCCTTAGATATAGTTCGTGCGAACTTATAATTATTTCTTTCCATACCGCACCGCATGATATTCCATCTCGTGTACATCTTCAGGCAATGGGAAACGCTTTATACTTAACACCCCATCTTCTACCGCAGCTACAGGAAATCCGGTCCAACCTTGGTCGGTGCGGATACGGGCGTAGCTGTTTACTTCGGTACCGGGCATTGCCCAATCACCCGGCTGTGGAGTGTCGACCTTTGCCTGGGTTTCACTCAACCGTATGAGCTTACCCTTCCAAACACGTTGGTTTTTGTGTACAGGTTTGCCGTGGATGGCTAAGTAATCGGCGCCGACCGTGAAATATTCAGCAGAGCCATTGGTCGCGATGCGCACAATAGCGAATGTCCCTTCAAAAGCGACCGGACCAATAGGAGTACGACGCTCAACATTGTTTAGCACGTAGTAGGTGTCGAGACCTCGCTGAATTTCTAGGCCGATGGCATCGGGCCCAGCCGAAGGCAAAGCAATGCGTTTAACTGAATCAATTACGGCTCCCTCAACACTGGGTTCATGGACCGCAGCAAAATGGCTTTGTACATTGTTGCCGCTACGAATAACATCTACATAACGTACACGACGCCCGCTTTCTTTGAGATCACGCTGTCCGGGACCGTTCGAAGCCTCAACGCGTTCGCTAGAGGAAGCCATCCATAAACGGTAGCTACGGTCTTCTTCAATCCATTGCGCTTGCCACGAATCAGCGTCGGTATCCACACCACGCACATCGCGCAAGCCGTAAATATCCTTCATATCAAGACTAGATCCAACTTGAGGCAAGGGCGGTTCTTCGGGTAACGCGATGCCGGAAAATTCAATCCGCCCTTCTTTCACATCGCTCGAAGCAAGATCACTGTACACGCGATAGCGATGCTCTTCGCCCCCACTGACTTTAAAAAAGTCGATGGCAAAACTGTCGTGCTCATCAATTTTCACAAGCACCATGCGACGACGATAGTCATCGCACTGCGCATAGGCCGTTGAGTGCGCTTCTATGACAGAAGCCATTGGCGAGGTCGCCATGATGTCCAGCTCGGGTTTACGTCCGCTGAATTCCTGGCCTTTACCGTCCACCACAACCAGATTGTGGCTTAAGGTGCTTTTGATCCATTTATTCACTGGCATATCACCCACATAGCCATGATCACCTAGGATGTTATCAGAGCCATCGGTATACAACACACTCAAGTTGTCATAATGGCGATGGCCACCTTGTGGATTTAATGTCAACGCCAAAACCGATGAATTCGATCCCGAACCATTGCGCAATAAGCCCGTCTGCCAGGCAGGATAATACAGTTCTTCGGTCTTTAATCCTGTGTCTCGGGTAATCTCCTCGGTACTCAAATTAAAGAGTGCGTATTCACTGGTGGAACTGGAATGGATGGATGGCAACACGCCGCCATAATATTCGGGGTACCGTTTTAATCCCATCTGCATAATGTGAAGACTGGGTTTACTGGAACTGCGCGTATCACTCAAGGTGAGATAATGCGCACTAGGGAATAAAGTGTCGAGTACCGATCGATACATCATACGCAGTTGAGTATCGGATGAATACAAATCAACTTTTCCACTGCGCTTGATAAAATGCGCAGGCCACTCATAGCCATGCAACATCTCCGGCACTATCAACAATTGCGAAAGATACATATTGGTGTAGGAGGGACTCTCAGTACTAAATCCATCATACAAAAATGAGGCGTCACGCACCGTTTCGTATCCGCGCAAGGCTGTATCGATATATTCAGGGATACCCAAGGTTTTCCCAATCGCCCCCATCGCATTGTAAATGCGCGGGGCTTTATTGTTTTCATTATTGGCCTCACCTGCACCACCGACATACGGCTCTGCGCCCATGATGTATTCCAGCAATAAATCGCGTTTCACTTTGGTATCGCTGACTTCATCCCAAATACGTTCCCCTTGGGCATCTACGGCATCGGCAGTAAGATCATAGGCCATCGCGAAATGTGACAGACCCGATACACCATCCGTGCTCGGGTGCACCCGACCAGCACCCCAATAATTTTGCATCATACGCGCTTTATCTAAAGAGTCTTTCTTATACGCGTTTTCGCTCAAATGCCGTTTCCATTCTATGGGCAGCGACGTATCGTGCCAGGCGGCATACAGGGGATCACAGTCCGCGAAACCATCCCAATAGTCATGATAAGCCCAGTCTCGATAACACTCCGCATAACGGACCAATACATCCCGCGCGGCTACAGCATATTTGGGATCCTCCGTAAATAGATATGCAAAAGCCAATGATTTAGCTGCGCTTCGCATAAACCCAATCTTGCGCTCCCGAATGATGCCACTAAAACTCACATTCATCGGATAACCCACCCAATGCCATGCCAGTTTCCCACTGCGATCCTCCGGGTTGGCGCGCTGGGCATCATTTTGATAATAAGTGATCGTCTCACCGCGCCGAGGCAAGTTCAATTCCTGCGTTTCTGGATAGGCCGCGTCAGGATACGTTTGACCACACGCTCCACACACAATCGATTCAGGATTCTTATAACTCCATCGAGCAAGGGAATGCCCCACCGCTTCCTGACTTTTATCGCCAACACATTTGGGACAAGTAAAGCCATAGGCATGCGCAGCGGTTTCGCGTGGAATCATCTGCTCAATCCACCCTTTTGGCTGAGCAACAATATAGTCAGCAGTCGAAAGTTGATTCGCCACCCAGCCCTGAGCCCATTTATGTTCAGCGATATTGGCTTTAGCGCGAGCGAGCATTTCAGGGCTAATCATCGCAGGATGTGTAACCTCTGCTTTTTCGAGCATGGCCGTCTTTCGCGCTTCAATCTTTGCCCGAAAAGCTTGCTCCTTTTCTGAAACACCTTCCTGTTGCCAAGGCATCAATCCTGCGCCGCGAGTCACAGCTTTCACATAAGTCTCTTTATCGCGATTAGCAGCCTCTTGAGCATTGGCTGTAACACCAAGGCCCAAGGCCAATAACCAGCCCAAGCATATCCATTTCGCCATTGAAATCTTCATAAGAACTTTTTCCTTGTAATACACATCCAACCTGTATTGTGACATTCACCACGGCCCATGTAAAGCCTCTCCAATGATCTTTCACAGACATAAAAATGCCGTCTCCCGATTCAATAGTATATACTAGAGAACAAATCCAGTTTTTTCAGGAATGGACCATGCGCACCGAGTTTACACGCTTATTAAAAATAGTTAAAAAGACTCATCCAGATGTAGATGAGGACCTCATTCGCCGGGCATATCGAGTGGCCGATAAAGCCCACCAAGGCCAAATGCGCCTATCTCAGGAGCCATACATCACCCATTGCCTCGGGGTAGCAGCCAATGTCGCCCGCTTGGGAATGGATGCAAAAACCATCTCTGCCAGTCTATTGCATGATGTTTTGGAAGATACTTCGGTTACCTACGATGAACTCAAAGATGAATTTGGCGAGGACATTGCCAATCTTGTAGACGGCGTGACGAAGATCGGCGGATTGCATCTAGCCGATGTGGAGCCTACCCGAGAAGAAAAACAAGCAGCCAACTTGCGCAAGATGCTTGTGGCAACCGCGAAAGATATCCGGGTCATCTTGATTAAACTTGCTGACCGACTCCACAACTTGCGTACCATTGAGCACCTGCCCGAGAAAAAAATTAGGCGTATTTGCCAAGAGACCTTGGACATCTATGTGCCTATGGCCAATCGCTTGAGTCTTTCGCATTGGCAGTGGGAATTGGAAGACCACGCTTTCCACCACTTAAAGCCTGAAGAATATAAAAAAATCGCCCAGCATGTGGCCATGAAACGCCGTGAACGCGAAGTACTTTTAAATGAGCAAATGGCTTTCATTGAAGAGCGTTTACAAGAAGCCGAAGTAAATGCCCGCGTATTTGGGCGTCCAAAGCACTTGTATAGCATTTACCAAAAAATGATTAAACAGGGCAAGACCTATGACGAGGTCCTGGATCTATTGGCCGTTCGTATCATCACTCAAACCGTTAGCGGTTGCTATAACGCACTGGGCGTTATTCATCACGCTTGGCCCCCACAGGGCGGACGATTTAAAGACTATATTGCCGCCCCCAAACCCAACATGTATCAATCCATTCACACCACAGTTATGCTGGAAGGTGGCCGCCCCATTGAAGTACAAATTCGAACGGAAGAAATGGACCGTGCTTCCCGCGAAGGCATTGCAGCTCACTGGAAATATAAGGATGGATCGGAAAAAGTCGATACCAAAGCTGAATCACAATTAACTTGGCTCCGCCAGATGTACGATTGGTTGAAAGATACCCATGCTCCCGAAGAGCTGTTCGATAGCCTTCGCCGGGAGGTGAGTACAACCGCCATTTATGTCAATACACCTAAAGGCGAAGTGATTGAACTACCAGAAGGCGCAACGCCTCTTGACTTTGCATATTCCATTCACTCAGACATTGGAGACCATTGTGTTGGCGCAAAAGTCAATGGCAATATGGTGCCTTTACGTTATCACCTCCAACAAAGCGATGTCGTGGAAGTATTAACCGCACGTCACCAAACACCCCACAGTGATTGGCTCGACATTGTCGTAACGGGTCGTGCACGCACCCGCATTCGCCAACGATTACGCAACATGGATGAAATGCCAGATGTAGGCCCTGGCGAATCACGCGCGGTAGCTACTCAACAAATCCGTAAAGCCAAACAGACCAAAGCTCCCGTTAAAGAAACTTCACCCCATTCGCGGAGTAAGGCAATTTTAATTGAGGGACAGCGCGACATGGAAGTGAGTTTTGCCAAGTGTTGCAACCCTCAACAAGGCGACCCCGTTATTGGGTATATCACCAAACGTCAAGGCATCACAGTACATAAACCTGATTGTAAATTGCTGGGGAAAACCGGCCGCCATACCGAGCGCATGGTCGCAGCCTCATGGGAAGGCATGGCGCTCATTGAAGCCCGTTTAAAAGTTATGATCGGTTCACGACCCAACGCCTTAATCGATATGACAACCGTTATGAAACCCATCAATATCGACATTATGGAAGCAACGTTTATAGACAATCATCAAAGTGAAAGTACCTTTGATTTCAGATTTCTCACAACCGATCGCGATCGAGTTGAACGTGTTAAAGTCGTACTCAACCAAGTTGTAGGTGTTCGCAAGGTCGTGGAAGTAACTGATACCGAAATCGCGGCAAACAACTAGGCATCCCCTATGGATCATTTTAAACTCGTTAGTGAATTCAGCCCCCAGGGCGATCAGCCTCAAGCCATTCAAGAATTGGTCGAAGGCCTCAATGCAGGGCTAACAGACCAAGTATTGCTCGGAGTGACCGGTTCAGGGAAGACTTTCACTATGGCCAATGTTATCCAGGAAGTGAATCGACCCACACTCGTTATGGCGCCAAATAAAATCTTGGCGGCTCAGCTTTATCAAGAATTTAAAGCATTGTTTCCCGATAATGCTGTGGAATATTTCGTCAGTTACTACGACTATTACCAGCCCGAAGCCTATATCCCTACAACCGATACTTTTATCGAAAAAGATTCTTCGGTAAATGATGAAATTGATAAAATGCGGCACTCGGCCACACGAGCCTTGTTAACACGACAGGATGTACTGATTGTAGCCAGTGTTTCTTGTATCTACGGTATCGGTTCCCCGGATGAATACAATGAGTTGCGTGTTGAACTATATGTCGGCGATGAATTGGCGCGCAACACTTTACTCGATGGCTTGGTAGCTATGCAGTACCAAAGAAGCGACTATGATTTTCATCGCGGCACTTTCCGCGTACGCGGTGATGTTGTCGATATTTTTCCCGCCTATGAAAGTGATCTTGCGATTCGCGTGGAATATTTCGGCGATGAAATCGAAGCCATCAGCGAAGTAGACCCCCTCCGCGGTGTGGTCAAACGTAAGATGAATCACATCAGCATTTATCCCGGCACCCACTACGCCACTACAGCCCGCACCATGGAAAAAGCCATTCACGGAATACGTGACGAACTTCAAGAACGCTTACTGGAATTGCGTAACAACAATGAAGAACTGTATGCACAACGATTGGAGCAACGCACACGCTACGACCTTGAAATGATGCGCGAACTGGGCTTTTGCAGCGGTATTGAAAATTATTCTCGTCATCTTGATGGCCGTCAACCCGGAGAAGCACCCTATACATTAATGGACTATTTTCCTGATGATTATCTACTGGTCATTGATGAATCCCATATTGCCACCCCGCAAGTCGGCGCAATGTTTAAAGGTGACCGCTCGCGTAAAGATAAATTGATCGAATACGGGTTCCGCCTGCCCTGCGCCCGCGACAATCGGCCTTTAAAATTTGATGAATGGCGCGAACGCATTAATCAAGTGATTTACCTTAGCGCAACCCCAGCGGATTATGAAATGGAACAAAGTGATGGTCTATTCGTAGAGCAAGTTGTACGTCCTACCGGCCTCATCGATCCCGAAGTAGAAATTCGATCAGCCGACACCCAAGTAGATGATCTTCTAGACAAGATTCAAGAACGCATCAAATTGGGTGAACGCATTCTGGTCACTACACTAACTAAACGCATGGCAGAAGATCTTACCGATTACTACCGTGATGTGGGTATCCGTATACGCTATATGCACAGCGACGTAGAAACCCTCGAACGTATCGCATTGGTACAAGACTTACGTGCCAATGAGTACGATGTCCTTGTCGGCATCAATCTCCTGCGGGAAGGCCTTGATATCCCAGAAGTGGGGCTAGTGGCCATTATGGACGCCGATAAAGAAGGCTTTCTGCGTTCGGTATCCAGTCTCATCCAAACCAGCGGACGTGCCGCGCGTAACGTCAACGGCAAAGTTATCATGTATGCCAATTCGATGACCGGTTCCATGGAACGCGCATTGGATGAAATGAAACGCCGCCGTAAAAAACAACGTGCTCATAATGAAGAACACAATATCACCCCTAAATCCATCATAAAAGCCATAGAAGCCCGTGAATCCACAGACTACGAAACCATGTTGACCCGCCCCGTCGCCAAGGTGGCAGAAAACGCTGAAGTCTATATCGCAGGATCCGATATCAAGAAAACCTTGGCTGGCTTGCGCAAAAAGATGAAAGAAGCTGCCGATCATATGAATTTCGAAGAAGCTGCAGACTATCGCGATCGCATCATTGCGCTGGAAAAGCGTCAGGTTGAGCTAGGTCTGTAGAAATGTAATAGTATTTTGAATAGCCCGCAAAATACCTTTGTTTAAGATGCTAGAATTGGTTATCGTATAAACAGAATTGATAATATGCGTAAACGAAGTTAATGGTGGTTTAACTTCAATCAATTAATCAACATTGAAATGGGGAATAGCACGTGGCAGACGACGATCAGAACTCCGAAGAAACACCTCAAAAAATTCCACGAATTATGAGTATTTTACTCGAAGAAGAGCTCGTTACAGATGCTCAATTCAAACGCGCGCTTAAAATCCAATCTGCATTGGAACAAGAAAAACAAATCACCGAGGTTCTCGTTGAGCTTGGATACACAACCAAAAATATCATTGCAGATGCCGTGGCGAAACACGGTAAATCTTTGCGCATCGGAGACATGCTCATAGAGCAAGGGTTGCTCACGGAAGACGACCTTAGTAAAGCTTTGTCCATCCAACGTGAAACCAAGCAACAACTTGGGGAAATCTTAATTGAACAGTCTATGATTAATGAGCGCACCTTGCTCATTAACTTGGCTCACCAGGCGCAAATACCCTACATAGAACCGACATTCGCTATGATTGACCAAACCGTTCTTGCGGGTGTATCGGCAGATTTTTTAACCAAGAACCAATTCCTTCCCTTTGCAAAAGACGATGAAGGGCGTGTCAGTGTCATCGTCCCGGAACTTAGAAATGAACTCATAGAACAATCCATCGCGGATATCTTCCAAAACAATTACACATTAGCCTTGGGGCCAAAAGAATTAATTAAAAGTTCCATTGAAGATTACCAACGCTACGGCCTCGACAAAGGGGTCACTTCAGCCACAATGGAAGATGGTGAAAATTCCATCATCTCGTTGGTTGAACATATTTTCCACCAAGCCATCGAAGACCGTGCCAGCGATATTCACATCGAACCGATGTCCAATGTGATACGTGTGCGTTATCGCGTAGATGGATCGTTACTGTTTAAAACAGAGCTTCCCTACGATCTGCTCCCCAAGCTGATTTCACGGATTAAGATTTTGGCTCAATGCAATATTACTGAACACCAACGTCACCAAGGCGGTCGAATCGAATTCGTACATAAAGGCGCCCCATACGATATGCGTCTATCGAGTTATGTAACGGTTCACGGTGAATGTGCAGTGTTGCGTGTACTAAATAAACAAATGGGCCTAGTATCCTTGGATGAATTGGGCATGGCCCCAACCATGCTTGAACGGTATCGTAACGACGTTTTGGACGTCCCAACAGGCGTAGTACTCATCACAGGCCCAACAGGTTCAGGTAAAACAACCACGCTGTACAGTTGCCTCGATTATTGTAACGACATCGGCACAAAACTCATCACTGTAGAAGATCCCGTTGAATTTACAATAGATGGCTTGATCCAATGTTCAACCAACGACAAAGTGGGTCGTGACTTTGAATCATCCCTACGCGAAATTGTACGGCAAGACCCTGACATTATTGTCTTAGGGGAGATACGTGATAAAGAAACCGCCGAAACCGTAATTCAAGCGGCTTTAACAGGTCACAAAGTTTACTCAACCTTCCACACTGAAGATACCATCGGGGGATTAGTACGCTTACTGAATATGGAAATTGAAGCCTTTCTGATTTCGTCCACAGTAATCTCTGTGGTGGCCCAACGTCTCTTGCGTCGTATTTGCCTCAATTGTGCTGAGCCCTATAACCCCACCACTTTAGAAATGGCCAAACTCGATCTCGACCTATCCGAAATTCGCGAATACCCCCTTAAAAAAGGCAAGGGCTGTGCAGAGTGTACCTACACCGGATACCACGGACGTATCGCTGTGTATGAACTATTGGTAGTTAATGAAGATGTGCAAGAGGCTATCTTGGAGCTCAAACCCGCGCATGTCATTCGTCAAATCAGTTGTGACACAACCGGCTTGGTGAGTATGCGCGAAGATGCAATAGCCAAAGTATTACGCGGATACACCACTTTTGAAGAAGTACTCCGAACAACGCCCAAAACCTTTAAGCCCCGCCCACTCAATCAAATTATGACTTTAACTCAATAACTCAGTCCTAAAGCTCTACAAGGATCCACCATGAATATCGCATGTCCACATTGTCAGGAAACCATCACTCTGGAACGCACCGTCAATCATGACACCGAATTGTCGGCTTGCCGAGGGTGCTTCAATCCATACATCATTAAAAAGTCAAATAGTGGTATGGAAACTATCCCCGTTCCTGGTGTATCCGATTTTCGAATTGGAGCAACCGCTGAATCGCTTGCAGGACAAGTCATGGACAAACTGGCTGGTTCATTGGACAAACTACCTGTTTTACCCGCTATAGCCCAACGCGTATTAGAAGTCACCCAAGATGAAGACTCTTCCATGCAAGACCTGGCATTGGTGATTGAAGAAGACACGGTCATGTCTGCCAAAGTATTGACCGTATCCAACAGCGCGCTTTATGGCGGTCTCACACAAATCACCGATCTATCGGGCGCATGTACACGATTGGGGATGAATACCGTTTCGGGCATTGTACAAACGGTGGCCAATGAAAACTTATATACATCCGATAACCCCGATGCGCTCGAAGCCATGCAAAAGCTGTGGCACCATGCCGTGGCTACTTCATACTTATCCAATGAGATTGCCAAACTAATCTCCTCCCCCTTCGCAGGCACCTTACATCTTGCGGGGCTAGTACATGATATTGGCAAAATTGCGCTCATCGACATCATCTACAAAGCTAAAGATGGTCCATTACTCGAGCTACAGTCCAAGCCAGAGCTCTTCCAAGAAATCATCTCTCGCTACCATACAATCTTTGGATTACACATTGTGCTCCAATGGAATCTCCCCCCTGAGTTGGCAATGGCTGTGTACTATCACCATAATCCAGAACAAGCCCCCAGTGAAAACTGGAAATCCATTGCCCACACCGTTGCTCTGGCCAATGCCACAGCCCACGTGTCCGGGTGGGGATCTGAATATACAAAAGATGTATCCTTGATGACCTTCCCCTCCGCAGCACACTTCTCCATAGCAGATATAAAACTCGCCACCATGCGAGTTGATCTGGATGACAAAATGGAATCATTGCTGGGAGCACTTAAAGAGTAATTATGAAAGGCTGGATAGATTAGGGAATAGTAGGTTATTATGGATGCTCTTCAATAGACATCCATAACCCGCTACAAAGGAATCTGTACCATGTTCCGATTTTTATCCCTGCCTCGCTTCACTCACCTGCTCACAATACTAAGCCTTTTGTGCAGTCTCTTCATCGGCGAATGGGCTCAAGCGCAAAAAAAGACTAAACCAAAAGATATTCTCGCCCTCCCCGAAATCAGTCGTGAAGAAGTAATCGGTTTTGCACTCTACACCGTGCATAAAAACACCTTAAAACTTACCGCGCAATTATACCCCTTACTAGATGATGAACCCCGCACTGTACGCTTGGAAGTAGACAAGGGAAACGGATGGGAAACCATCGCAAAAACCCAAGTCATCGAAGCCGGTTGGACTGCTCCATTTCGTGTAGAAAAATGGGATGACACACAATCCGTTCCCTACCGTGTCGTACATGCCGATCGCTCATACTATACAGGAACAATTCGCCAAAACCCTGTAGATAACAATGAAGTGGTTGTCGCTGCTTTTACAGGCAACTCCATCGCTTGGCAACACGGCGGCGATATCCCGCGCGATGATCTCATCGCCAATGTTAAAAAAGCCGATGCCGATCTCCTATTCTTTGCCGGAGACCAAGTCTATCATCATACCCGCCACTACAATGCCTGGATGAAATTTGGGCGTGACTTCGGCGAAATGATGCGCGACCGGCCCACCATTACCATTCCCGACGATCACGATGTAGGCCAACCGAATCTTTGGGGCCACGGCGGACGCCAATCCTATATTAACGGTGCAGCAGATGGCGGTTATCGCATGCCTGTAGAATATGTACAGGAGGTTGAGCGCGCGCAAACCAGCCACCTACCCGATCCATTTGACCCAACTCCCATTCAACGCGGCATCGGTGTCTACTACACTGACCTTAATTGGGGCCGCATTAGTTTTGCCATCTTAGAAGATCGCAAATTCAAAACAGGACCTGCTTCTTTTTTAGCGGATGTTGATTTACGCGCCGATCACATTGTGCGTGATGAATACGACCCCTACGACTTGGACTATCCTGAAGCTATACTCTTGGGCCAACGTCAACTCGACTTTCTTAACACATGGGGCCAAGATTGGGATGGCGCCGATTTCAAAGTAGCCCTGTCTCAAACCATTTTCGCTGGGGGAGCCCATATCCACGGTAAACACGACGGGCGCCTTAATGCTGACCTAGACTCCAACGGCTGGCCGCAAACGGGACGCAACAAAGCCATTGACGCGTTACGCAAATCATATGCTTTTCACTTAGCTGGCGACCAGCACTTAGCGACCATTTTCCATCACGGAGTAAATAACTTCCGTGACGGCATCGTTTCTTTCTGTGTACCTTCTATTGCAAACCTTTATTTGCGTTGGTGGGAACCATTAGAACCCGGGAAAAACCGTCAACCCGGTGAATCCGAAATTTTAGGTGACCACTATGATGGTTTCAATAATAAGGTCACTTGTTACGCAGTGGCCAATCCAGAGAAGGAACCCAATGGCGGCGACAAGCTCACCACGCGTGCAGCAGGATTCGGAATTGTTCGCTTCGATAAATCCAAACGAACCATCACCATGGAATGTTGGCCTCGCAATGTAGACATCAGCGATCCCAACGCCCAACAACATAAAGGCTGGCCCAAAACCATCCACCAAACCGACAACTACGGACGCGAAGCCGTAGCATGGTTACCCGAGATTAACGTAGTTGGTGCAACTAACCCTGTAGTTAAAATTACTGATGACGATACCCATCGGGTTGTATACACCTTGCGCATCAACGGGACTTCTTTCCAGCCAAAAGTATTTGTGGATGGGCGTTTCACGGTGGAGTTAAGTGTTGAAGGGAAGAAGACATTGGTGGCTAAAGGCGTGGCATCGAACCGCAATGAAAATAGTGGGGCCTTATCTGCCAACTTTGACACCGGTACAATTAATGTTACCAGTGGGGAAATTCGCGTTGACATTTTGCTCAACGGCAGGATATCCGTTAACGGAAAAGAAATGAATATTCCTTTCTTTGAAAATTTGGTCCGTCAATCCGATGAACCATCCATCATCATTTACCCACACCCCAATGGGAAGACCAACCACGTCAAGAAAGTATTGGACATGTGCAAAAAATTAAGCTCTAATACCCAATTGGCAGTCCAGCCCAAGCAGTAACTAAACTACAAGCCATTAAAAAAAGAGCCCCCTGAACTCTAACAGTTCGGGGGGCTGAGTTTTTTATATCTTAATCTTTCCCACGAATGGCAGCCAATTGGGCTGTCATGGCTTTGACCCGTTCTGGATAGCTATCAGCAACATTCTTGGTTTCAGAGGGATCTGTATTTAGATTGAACAAACCAAGCCCTCCATCAAAGGGTTTACCTTTAGGGTTTTGACGTCCTCCAGACCCACTGCTGAATACCAACTTCCACTCGCCATCACGCAAAGCAAAAGTGCCATTGGCTGAGTGATTCACCACGGGCGGACGTATCGTGATTGAATGCCCGATAAGCGTATTCATAAAACTAACACTATCTTCCGGTCGGTCTCTAATCGTGCGAAAACCAGTTGCATCCATCAAAGTACTGTAAATATCGGTGTGCGTAATGGTCGATTTCGATTGCTGCTTCGCTTCTATCCGTTCAGGCCATGAAACAAAGAATGGAACCCGGTGTCCCGCTTCCCACACATCGGCTTTAGTACCCCGATATATATAATTCGCCTGATGGTGATCCGTGCTATACGCTTGGATGGTATCGTCTTTTACATGATCGTCTTCCCCCGGTTTACGCCGGTACATAAACGATCCATTGTCGCTGGTAAAAATAACAAGTGTGTTTTCTCGAATTCCCGCATCGTTCAATGCCTTGGTCACCCGCCCCACGACATCATCCACCTGCAACACGAAATCACCATACGGTCCCAAACCACTCTTTCCTTGAAAACGTTTTGCTGGCCAAACGGGTTTATGCGGCGCGGTCAGCGGAAAGTACAGGAAAAAAGGGTTCTCTTTTTTAGCCGCCTTCGCGATATACCCCGTTGCTTCATCCGTCAATCGATCCAGACACCCTTCAAAATCAAAATCTTCCGCCAAGGGTCCTTCCCGTAAAAAACGGGGATTACTTTTCTTATCCTGTTTTCTCGTCACTGGAGCAGTCACCTGTCCATCGCGAATATACACATAAGGCGGAAAATCCAAGGAGGCTGGAATAATCAATGACTCTTGAAAGCCATGGGTATGCGCCCCATTGGATAAGGGCAAGGTATAATCATTTTCACCCTGACTATTCTTGGCAAACGATAATCCTAAATGCCATTTCCCGACAATCGCAGTGGAATAGCCCAAACCAGCCAACGTTTCCGCGATCGTATCGCGCTCAGACTCAATCAAAGGCGGGCCATAGCCGTTTTGGACACCGCTTTTCAGGCGCGTACGCCAGCAGTATCGGCCCATCAGCAATCCATAGCGTGTCGGTGTACAAACGGCCGAATTTGAGTGGGCATCCGTAAATGTCATCCCTGAATCGGCTAAAGCGTCCATATGCGGTGTTTTAATGGATGAATCAGGATTTAAAGCTTGTACATCGCCATATCCGAGGTCATCAGCCAAAATAACCACTATATTGGGCGGATCCGCGACTGCCATCCCTATAAATAAGCCCATTAGTCCTAAAAAACTTAATAGTACACGCATATTGGACCTCCCTTTGCTTAAAAGTACACCATAATCAGTGATTATCATAGAACGTATGGTATTTTGTCAACACAAGCTACGATGGGCCCCAATTGCCAAATATTTGCCCTGAAAGGGCGTTTTACGGTAAGATCCCCGGATTCAAAATGGGAAACCTTGCCCTGTGCTTCAATCCGACACAGGGGTTATGTATAACCAACACTCTTTAACAAAAGGACAGTCATGACACAAATTATTGATGTACACGCTCGCGAAATTCTGGACTCACGCGGTAATCCCACCGTTGAGGTTGATGTAGAACTGGCCTGTGGAGCCACAGGCCGTGCTGCAGTACCCTCCGGTGCATCTACAGGCGAAAATGAAGCCGTAGAATTGCGCGACGTTAAAGCTAAACGCTATATGGGTAAAGGCGTATTGAAAGCCGTAAAAAATGTAAACGAAATCATGTACCCTGAATTGCTGGGCATGGATGCTATGGACCAACGCGGTGTGGATCAACTGATCTGCTCCCTCGATGGCACCAAAAACAAAGGGAAATTGGGCGCAAACGGCATGCTCGGCGTATCCATGGCCTGTTCCCGTGCTGCAGCCAACGCTCTCGAAATACCTTTATATAAGTACCTTGGTGGACCAAATGCCCACGTATTGCCTGTACCGATGATGAACATCCTTAATGGTGGCTCTCACGCAGACAACAATGTTGATGTGCAAGAATTCATGGTCATGCCAGCAGGTGCTAAATCCTTTAAAGATGCTCTGCGTATCGGTACTGAAATCTTCCACTCCCTTAAAGATGTGCTGAAGAAAAAAGGCCTAAATACTGCTGTAGGTGATGAAGGCGGATTTGCTCCAAATCTGCAATCCAACGTTGAAGCCATCGAATATATCCTCAAAGCTATCAAAAAAGCAGGCTACACAGCCGGTAAAGATGTCTGGATTGCCCTCGACCCGGCTTCCAGTGAGTTTGCTAAAGGTAAAACATACACCTTGGGTGCTGAGAAGAAACCTAAGAAATCGATTGATGAAATGGTTGATTTCTGGGCCGATTGGTGCAAAAAGTACCCAATTATCTCCATCGAAGACGGTTTGGCCGAAAATCACTGGTCTGGCTGGAAAAAACTCACCGAAAAACTCGGCGATAAGGTACAATTAGTAGGTGACGACTTGTTCGTAACCAACAC
>CALLLL010000318.1 GCA_938082445.1 uncultured bacterium | reverse complement strand
ATTCATTCATCAGGGCTTTTTTTATCACACTAATCCTCCGCGCGGCCACCTTTGGCCATGCGCACCATCTTCGGATGAAATTGTGCAATGGGTTCAACGAGATCTGCTTGATGGCGCATAACTTCATTAATGTCTTTATACACCATCGGAGCCTCATCAAGCCCAGCAGACAATAGTTCGATCCCTTTTCGCTTCATCATATCCTTCCATGAAGAACGGTCCAGCGTTTTTATGGCATGAGTACGGCTCATCACACGACCTGCACCGTGAGCAGCACTATTCAACGACTGAGGATGACCAAGTCCACGCACCACATAGGTTGGCGAAGCCATGGAACCCGGAATAATTCCAAGAACTCCTTTTCCCGCCGGTGTCGCTCCCTTGCGGTGCACAATGACTTCTTCGCCAAAGTGTTCTTCTTTCCATGCAAAGTTATGGTGGTTTTCTATATCCACTAACACTTCCGCACCAAGCACTTCGCGCATGTGATGATGAATACGATCATGATTAGCCGATGCGTATTCACCCATTAAATTCATCGCTGCCCAGTATTCCTGTCCAGCACCCGAATCCAAATCCAGCCATGCTAGGTGCTTTAAATGTTTCGGTAAGTCAGCATGTTCATCCATCGCAATTCGGCTGTAGTGATTACACACACTCGCACCCGTTCCACGACTTCCCGAATGACTCAAAATAGCCAAATAGGTTCCAGCAGGCACTCCCATGTCATCATGATCCACGGTGAAGTGTCCATACTCCACGAAATGGTTTCCGCTCCCGCTCGTTCCCAATTGTGCCCATGCTTTGTCTTTATTTTGCATGGTAATCGGCGACACAGACCAATCTGCATCCAACACATCATGGTGACGACGCTTTTTGAAACTGGCCCCGATACCAAAGGAGGTTTCACGAACCAAGGCGGATTTCAAACGCTCATGATCAGTTTTTAAAGCTTCAACAGGTATATCGAGTACCGTCATTTTCACACGACAAGCAATATCAACACCCACTGCATACGGGATAACTGCATTCTTGGTTGCCAACACACCACCAATCGGTAAACCATACCCACGATGCGCATCAGGCATTAACGCCCCTTGTGTTGCCACAGGAATCTCGCAAGCATTCTTCAATTGTTCAATCGATTGCGGTTCAAGATCTTCACCCCATTGACGCCAAGGCGCTGGATCTTTTCGCGGAATGTAGGAATCTTGCTTTTCCAAGAGTTCCTTCATTTGACGAGCCATTTCACCCCAATGGGGATCATCTATATGATCTGTAGGTGAATCGACAATAGATTTTGCTATTGCCACAATATCATTAAGTGACATTCCACCTTTTCGCGCAATAATCGCCGCTTCATGTGCTGCATCCATAACCACAGGAGGTACACCGGCTTCTTTTAATCGTTTTCGTTTCATTTTATTTTCCTAAGCCAGAGCCACTTTAATGCTCCAGGCTTTTTCATTTAATTGTTTAATTCTAATATCTACATCAAGGAATTCTTTAATCACCTCAATGTTCGTTTCAGTATGTAATGTTGGTTTCACCGACGTAAACTCACCGCCTTTACCTAACGCCATCGGAATCAATAATTGATCTGCCAAGTGTTGACCAACAGCCACATCAGCAATCAAGTAGCTATTCACTTCACTGGCCAATCGCTTTGCAACACGTTCGGCTGAGACACCGTGTTCACCAAAGCCTACAAACACTTCGGTACTAAATTCTGATTCAACCATAACCGAAGCGATGTTTCCAGGGCCCACCGAGTTAGTCAGATTCTCCACAACTACGTTTTCGGTACTGACATTTAGCTTTCTCGCCAAAATAAGGGCTTCACGTTCAGCGATTGATTGAGGGATATTGGCCACTTGCGCCAACACTTTTGTACAAACGAGTGAACCACGATTCATTAAATTGAGTTTGCCCATTTTAGTGCTTGGGGTTATGGATACATCAAAGCTCCCCCCTCCAGCGGGATAAAATCCATAGCGCTCCAATTTCATCGCTACTTTTGGCCCCATACTGTTTAGACAGAGTAAAAAAGCTGACTCGACAAAGTTAAAAGGTGGAGCCCATGGGTTATGTGTTCCCCCCTCCAAAGTCAACTGAGATGGGCCATCCGCCAACATTAATGCAGGTAAAATAGTTTGAAACACCAACATCGCACTACCGGCACTGCCGACAGAAAAACGATAATCCCCTGGCTGAATAGTTGAAGGAGCGAAACACAAGGTCTCGGATCCCATAAAAAACTCTTCGACATTGGCTTGGCCTATCTCCTTGGCAGCATTCACCGCAGTGAAATGCTGACGCAACAATCCCGTACGTTTTCGGTTTCCACGTATGTTCTTAATGGTGAAAGGCTTTCCTGTCACCAAGGAGAGGGCGAGTGACGTCCTAAGGATTTGCCCCCCACCCTCTCCATATGTTCCATCAATTTCGATCATTGATCTTCTTTCTTCTCCATTGCTATTGGCATCGATAAGCAATGCCTTCTTGCCAATATAACAGTTCTTCTGATTCTAGTTGTTCGAGAAAAACAGACTTCTCTTTTCGCGGAAACGCTCTATAATCTCCGTTATCCCAAATCAACATCAAATAGAGAGGTTTCTCAATCAAATATTGTTTTACTACTTTCATTAAATCAATCCAATTTTGCGCCTCTGGGACACTTTGCTTCATCAATGAGTTCACTTCGCGCGTCTTACTGTTTTCTTTATTTTTTGTATCCATCTCCATTGAAAATAGTGCGCGCTGAATCTTGGCTTCACTCCAACCTTTCTTTTTCCACTTCTTAAATTGGCCACTACTTTTAGTTGAAGATTTTTCCCAAGCGATATTTTCGAGACTCCCAATCACAGTTCCGCAATCACACATACTGCGAGTGGTGGTATACCATCGATACAATTCATTGCCTAATTCAAAGTTATTCATTCGTGAAGGTACCAGTGTATGTGAATGTTTTTTTACGATCATGTTCGCTTCATTAAAATTTATAGTGATGGGTAAGCCCATATATATCATTTGACACATACCTAAACTCCTTTCTGAATGTCCTACTAACTTTCAAACGGTGAATTATATCTCTTCCACTTACTAGTGGACTCTATGCCCACTATTGCAACGACCGTGCCAAGTTTTTCCTTTCACCAAAACGCCTATAAACAAAGGCTATTGTGAAAATAAGCTATTTTGTCGAAATATATATTGATATATTTTTATAATTTGTTATAATATTTTCTAGTTATGAAGAAAAAAATCGTTATAGGTCTTCTTGGAACCATTCTCGATAGTGGAACCTCTCGCAAACGTTGGGAAAAGTGGCGCCCTACCGTGTCGATTGGGCAATTTGATGACTTTCTCGTCGATCGCTTCGAGATACTCCACACACGCGATAGCAACCGGCTTGCTCATTGCGTGCGTGACGACCTTGCCTTTGTTTCACCTGAGTCTGAATTAAACCTACACACTGTGGATTTCAATGACCCTTGGGATTTCGAAGAAGTCTATGGGCGTTTGTATGATTTTGCCAAGGCCTATCCCTTCGATCCGGAAAACGAAGAATATTATTTACACATCACTACAGGAACACACGTCGCGCAGATTTGTTTATTCTTATTGTCTGAATCACGAATCGTTCCAGGTTCGCTCATCCAAACCTCCCCACAATCGCGAAATCGAACAGGCGAAGCGGGCACATACCGCATCATTGATTTAGATCTGTCGCAATACAGTAAAATCCACGAACGCTTTAATCGTCAAACCCGAGACGATGTGGACTTTTTAAAATCCGGTATTGCCACACGCAATAAACGTTTCAATGAAATGATTGAAGAGATTGAACATGTGGCCCTGCGATCAAACTCCCCCCTACTACTTCTCGGACCTACTGGTGCAGGAAAATCTCAATTAGCAAATCGCATCCATGCACTTAAGAAAACACACAACACAGTCGACGGTAGTTTTGTCGAAGTTAACTGCGCAACGTTGCGCGGCGACCAAGCCATGGCCATGATTTTTGGACACACCAAAGGTGCTTTTACAGGGGCAGTCAATGCACGAGAAGGTCTAATGAAGCGAGCCGACCAAGGTATCTTATTTTTGGATGAAATCGGCGAATTGGATTTAGATGTTCAGGCCATGCTCCTACGCGCTTTGGAAACAGGGCATTTTCTTCCCGTGGGCAGTGACCAAGAAAGCACTAGCCACTTCCAACTCATTGCAGGGACCAATCAGGATCTCTCGAAGCGCGTTCAAGAAGGCTTGTTCAGACATGACCTTTTAGCACGCATAAACCTATGGACTTTTTTACTCCCAGGATTGGCTGAACGCCCTGAAGATATAGAACCAAACATCAATTTTGAGATGGAACAATTCGAACAAAACCACGGCCAACAAGTGCGATTCGCACGCGATGCCCAAAAACGCTTTCTCAGTTTTTCAACATCAAACGAGGCCCTTTGGTCGGGAAATTTCCGTGATCTGAATGCCTGTGTGACACGAATGGCCACACTAAGCTCGGGGGGCGTCATCGACTCTGCTACAGTGGAAGCAGAAATACAGCGCTTGCATAAAACGTGGATTGAACTCGGCAGTCCCCCAAAACCATCCGTAGCTAAAAAACATATCGTCGATGAGGATATGTGGCTAAGCTTAGACTTATTCGATCAGATTCAGCTTCGTCAAGTTCTCAAAGTCTGTAAAGAGAGTCGTTCACTTTCGGATGCAGGACGAAAACTATTTGAGAAATCACGCCTCCAAAAACAATCCAGCAATGACTCGGATCGACTGCGAAAATACCTCGCTAAGTTCGACATCACTTGGAAAGATATTGAAGCCGTTCGTTCGGCTTAGTGCTCGCAGTAATAGTGAACACCAATGGGGTACTGTGGCGAAGGAGTTACGGCTTTGGCCATTGTACCATCCAATAATTCCACAATATCCGGATTGGTTTTAGCCACATCGTTTTCTTCACCGGGATCTTTACTGATATCATATAGCTGAATTGGCGCATCAGCGCTCGGACGAATGCCTTTCCAGTTCCCCACCCGTACAGCCTGCATGTATTCCAAACGGCAATGGCCGTAATCCCAGTAGAGATACTCGTGTTGTTCCTTTTGCTCTTTGCCCAAGAGCGCAGGCTTCATGGAAATACCATCAATCCCTTCCGGCTTGGGTAGGCCAGCGAAATCGGCCAAAGTTGGCATCAAATCCCAAAATGCCCACATCTGATCACTGGATTTACCTTCCGGTACCTTACCGGGCCAACGCGCAATCATTGGTACCCGAATTCCCCCCTCATTCATATCCCGTTTCACACCGCGAAAAGGACCGTTGCTATTAAAAAACTCCGGATCATGACTCTTGGTAAGGCAAGGACCATTGTCACTGGTAAAAAATACCAGCGTGTTGCTGTCTAATCCATGGACCTTAAGTTTTTCCATGATGCGTCCAACATCTCGATCCATTCGCGTAACCATCGCTGCATAATTTTTCTCGGTTTGCGGCCAATCTTTGTCAGTATAGGGCTCATCACTGGGTACGATTTGTGAATCCGGTGTGCTGCGACTGTAATCAGACCAATGCGGAATGGTGTAGGAAAGATACAAGAAAAACGGATCTTCTTTTTCGCGGTCAATAAAATCCAATGCTTTCTCGGTAAAGAGATCATGAGTGTAGTTATTGCGTTTCCCACCGCGGTTACCACGCAACAACACGACTTTATCATTTTCCCAAAGATAATCGGGGTAATAAAAATGTGCCTGGTCTTGATTTAGGTGACCGTAGAAATAATCAAAGCCTTGATAGTTGGCTACTCCCCAAGAGCCCGGTTCACCCAAACTCCATTTACCAATAGCCCCAGTCGTATAACCTGCTTGTTTTAACACTTCGCCAATCGTTAAATCATCGGGTTGCAAGAAAACACCATGCGGAATATTATCGCGCAGGCGGTTATGCCCATTGTGCATTCCCGTCATGAACGATGAACGACTCGGAGCACATACTGATGAACCCGCATAGACCTGCGTAAAACGTGTACCTTCTGCGGCAAGCTGATCAATATACGGAGTTTGAATCATCGTTTGACCAAAACACCCTAAGTCTCCCCAACCTAAATCGTCGGCCATAATAAATATGATATTGGGTCGTTGGCCGGGACCTGCTGCTTGCGCATGCGAAGAAGCACTCAACACAACCAATATTAATGCAGCGACTAGACAGATTGCCGATCTAAATTTACTCATTAATGACTCCATTGAATATAAAATTTTTATTACTGATCAATTCCCAAAGAAGAAAAAGTCCAATCGTCAGCGTGGGTATAACTACTCAAGTCAGGTTCAATGGCAAAACCAAAACCAGGGCATTGCAAAGATTCGATTTGAAGAATGCCGTCATCGATATTCATAGCCGTGTACCCCGCATTTTCATGATACAAATCCGGGTGCGCTTCCAGGATACGCGCTTGCTCACTTACAGGCAGATAACTTAATCCTTTGTAGTAGTGATGGGCATTGCGTTCGACATGCGTTAGTCCCATCGTGGCGACTAAGGCCAAATCTGCCTGCAATGAGATCATTCCCGCAGTGGTTAAATCTTCTCCGGTAAGAATAAAGTCATTCTTTCGCCCTTTATCATTACGCAACCACGTTAACCCAGCATTCATGATACTTTTGATAGGCCCCTTACAGGATTTACTTGATGTTCCTGTATAACCCATTGCCAATGCTTGCGGATAACTATCCAACGATGCATCAGACTCATCAATAATGATGGGCTTTATAGCAGCGAGCGTGCGGATATCATCTGAAAATTCAGGGTTTAAAGCTTGTGCACGGTTTAATGGTTGCTCAAGCAGTAATGTATTCTTCCAAAGATTTTCCAGTGCAGGAGTGGATTGAATTCGATCATACAATTCCGTCAATTCAGCGGCATTGTTATACTGCTCATTTCCATCCATGGTAACAGCA
>CALLLL010000317.1 GCA_938082445.1 uncultured bacterium | reverse complement strand
GTTGAGGGTTGTTTTAATTGTAAAACAGAAAGCTGCTTTTCATCATTACCGATAAGATTCGAAGACACTTCATTAAAATTTAATACTCGCATCAAAACGGTATCATCATTTTCTTTTTCATTATTGATGTCTTTCCCTAAAGGTGCCAATACAGGATCTTGCACCATTACTTCGACAGCAAAATAACGTATCCACCATTTGTCAGACTTCAAAAGTACATCTAAAGCTTCTCGAACAGGTACAACATCTTCTTCCAATCGTACTTGTTCGCGTTCAGCAAAGCGTTTATAAATCAACTGTGTGTATTTCGACAACTCATCTTTCTCCGCCTTTGTCACTGAACTCATCATCATCAAAAACTCTAAAGTAGCCGAAGGAAAACGAGCATACAACGTTCGGGTAAGCCCACGAGGTATCCCTTCACCAGAATTAAATGCACTGCTATAAATTTCCACATAAGTATGCAAAGGTGACACTTTAGGGTTCTTACTTCTATGACGCTTCTCGATATCCAATAAAACTTGCGTTAAAAGTTTATTGAATTCAGCATCCTCCCCATCCAACAAAGGTACCACCCCACTCAACATCTCATCCGCATCACATCGCAAATACATGGCTAAAGCAGCTGACTTAATATAATCCTGCGACGTATCTTTATCGGCGAAACGAGAATTCATAAACAACAAAATTTGTTGTAAAAGCGCTATTCGATCCCCCTCAACTGAATTCAACAATTCGGGAATCTTCTGCTTCAATACTTCACCATCGGCAGCCTCTGTTTCCATGCAAATAACTGCAATTTTCTCTTGTAATTCGGTATCAGGCACAACACCCAATATAGAAACTATAGCCATCTGAACATTGATAAGGCTCGTAATAAACATCAATTTCTCCTATGCATCCGCACGGAAAGAGGAATTGGGGTATAGTTTACCTACAGCCCCATACGCTTCCCGAGCCACTAAAATCCGCTCAAACTGCGCATCTGTCAAGCTTTTAGGCGTACCAAGTGTACAAGCCGTTATGATCGTTTCCGCAGCATGTTCAATCTTTTCCATCTTGTAATACGCATCCAGCACACTAAGCCCAATTGTCACCGCTCCATGCCGATCCAACAACACTGCATCACACTCACGAATCAATGCTCGAATGACCCCAGCACCCTCAATCGTTCCCGGTGTAGCATAGTCCGTCACCGGAATTCCTCCCACCGCAAACACCACCTCAGGCAACAAATACTCTGTCAACGGATAGCCAGCCAAGGTACACCCCACCGCTTTAGGAGGATGTGCATGCACAACAGCGTGAATTTCAGGACGCTCTTCATAACAAGCCAAATGTGTAAAAAACTCTGAAGAGACTTTTCCAGAACCTGAAACCTTCTGCCCCGCCCCATTCGCAACCACGATATCATCCGGTTGCATAAACCCCTTAGATACTCCACTCGGCGTAATCAGATAACGGTCTTCATCCAGTTTTACACTCAGATTCCCATCCGTAGCCGAGACTAAATTCTTATCATACATCCGTCGACCCAACTCACAGATCAACTCACGAAGGGTTTGTTCAGACTCCATGACACATCCCCTATTCGTTCGGAGTTAAGACTAAAATACAGGCGCACACCAATCGCGGTACTTGGGATTTTTTCCTTGAACGATATCAAAATAAGCATCTTGCAACTGCTTCGAAATCGCCCCCGGATTTCCATCACCAACCAAACGATTGTCCACCGAGCGAACCGGCGCAACCTGTGCTCCGGTCCCCGTAAAGAACAGCTCATCACATACATACAATTCCGTGCGTGAAATTGGACGCTCAATAACCTCAATGCCCAATTCATCCGCCGCAATCTGCATGACCGTATTGCGCGTAATCCCAACCAAAATATCCGAAGTTGGCGGAGGTGTAATCAGCTTACCATCCAGCACCATGAATAAATTCATCGCACTGCCTTCAGCCACCGTACCATCTTCACGCAACATGATTGCTTCATCAAAACCATTCTGGCAACTCTCACTACGTGCCAGCGCAGAATTAATATACGACCCCGTCGCTTTTACACGACTCGGAATAGCATTATCGCCCAAACGACGCCACGAAGACACCGCAACATTCAGGCCCTTATCCACATCAACATAATCACCCAGTGCCATGGTCCAACAACAAAATTTCGTTTCAATGCCATTCAGCTTAGGCCCCAGCGAATGCTCAGACTTATAAATAATCGGACGAATATATACATCTTCTCGGAATCCACTCTTCTTCACCAACTCGATACAAATCTCAGTCAGCTGCTCAGGGCTTTCATCAATATCCATGCACATCACATTGCAATTACGCACCAAACGATCGATATGTTCCTGCAAGCGAAAAATAAGGATATTATCCTCATCCTTATTATAATACCCGCGAATGCCCTCAAAAATACCCGTCCCGTAATTAAACGCATGGGTTAAAATACTCAATTTCGCATCCGCAATCGGGACATATTCGCCCTCAAAATACGCTATTTGTCCCGGATTCATACTCGCCATCGCCCTACCTACCTCCAAAATTGCCTGAATAGTCGTATACTGTAGCCATTTCACCCCAATTCAGTCAACTTTTGGAATGAATATGTCCTTTCATATAGCGTCCATTTATGCATACAATCAACCATGTTTGACACACTTTTTTCACTTCGGTACACTGAAAATGGGACCACAAACCGGGAGAACACCATGAATAAATACAAAATTCTATCCATCATTTTAGCAGGAGCCTTACTCTGCACAGGCTTATTCATGAGCCCTGTAGACGCTTTTGCCTTTCGCAAACAAAGAACAACAAACTACCTGAGTGAAGGCTACAAACCCATCATCCCCAACACCCATGCCTACATCAGAGTCAGTACAACCTCTATCTATGGTCCAATAGAAGGTACTTTCTCTCAAACCAATTATCAAGGATACAAGGGCAACAATCCAGAAACAGAACTTCCCAAACATTTCTTCAAGAGCATTGGAGCTGAAATTAATGGCGAAGATGTAATTGTTAGATGCCAATATATAGGAGATGTTAATAGACAATTCGAATCAAATTACAAAAAAGACACCGGATATGATGGCAAAGGTCGATATGCTGACTACTATTTAATATCCATAAAACGTGGGGAGTTACATGATCATAGCCAACCCATCGAATACATCCCATTCGCTTATACTGGCGGGAAACTCATGGTCGTTGACCGACCCGGCATAACCTTTTATTTAGATGACAAACCTATCGACAAAGATGCTCATATTGAACAATTAAAACGGTGGGATAACATTCCTTAAAAAATCTCCTATCAAAACAAAATGGCCTCATCACACGCTAAAGATAAAGTTTTATCCCAATATCTATTGAAACATCACAACACCATGCGCGAATGGTGTTGTGGAAAAACATGGCTCCCCCGACTAGCCCTCCTGCTCTACTTCGTCTACCTCTGGATTCAATACATCCGCGATCCCTACTACTTCCCCCGTGTGGGATGGCTCAGTTTCGGCATCCACGAACTCGGCCACTACCTATTCATGCCCCTCGGTGAATTCATGTCCTTCCTCGGCGGCTCACTCACCCAATGCCTCGTACCTATCGGCTCCTTCTTCATGTTCTACCGACAACGCGACTGGTTCGCCATGGCCTTCTGCTTCGGCTGGCTCAGCACCAACCTCTACTACGTCGCCACCTACATAGACGATGCGCGATCTCAATCCCTGCCTATACTCACTGAAGGGCAACACGACTGGGCCTACCTCCTGGGCAGAATGGATCTACTCCAATCCGATCATCTCCTCGCAACTATCACACGCTTTTTCGCCTTTACCTCCATGCTAGTGTTCATCACAATAGGCTTCTATCAAATTTGGCTCATGTTCACACTACCCAAAGAAAATCAACACACATATTAATCCAATAAAAAGTAGAGTTCCTACTCCCACTTGGACACCCAATAAGTAAATCCAGTACAATACAGTTTCATATGAAACCCAACGCCACCATAACCAAACTCAATGCCGATACCCGTACCCTATTGGGCACCTATATCCGCACCGGTATCCTCTACGCCCTACTCATCGCCTTCTTCTGGCTCATTGGTTACGAAACCATCTACCAGCACCTAACCCCCTTCTACGCACTCATGCGCCCCACCATTCTCCACGATGAAAACACCCTTTGGCATATCCAATCCATCATCATCGTCGGCGTACTAATCGCAATCACCATCAAAATCGTCAACAGATTCAAACTATTTGATGACACCGAACCTGATCCTAAAATCCAACGAAAATTCATCGCGTGGTGCATCCTTCTCGCCATAATCATTCCCATCTCCATCGCCATGATGCGAGGCGGTTTCGATGGCATCACCCAAGCCTATGATCGCCACGGCTACGAATACAATTCAGATATCGGCAAAGGCGGCAGCATCCAAGGGCTCTTTAGTGAATACGAAAAAAACCATCAATTCCTCTCCATGCACGCCAAAGTACACCCCCCTGGCGCCATCGCCCTACTCTGGCTCATGTCCATGGCCACCTTCACAACCTCCCCCCTCATTCTCTCCTTCGGGACCATACTGCTCGGCGGACTCTCCGTCATTCCCTTCTATTTATGGACACGCGATCTATTCAATCCCCGAGTCGCCACCCAGACCACCCTGCTCTACATCTTCGTCCCCACCATAGTCCTCTTCACCGCCACCAGTGCCGACATTATGTTCATGCCTTTCACGCTCACAACGCTCATGCTCTTCTGGCGGTCCATCACCCAAGGTTCATTTAAATACGCCGTGCTCGCCGGAATCTTCTACGCCTTCTGCACACTACTATCCTTTTCCCTCATTGGAATCGGGGCGTTTTTCGGGCTCATCGGTTTGTGGAAACTAAAAGAAGCAGAAACGCGTTTACATGTTATTGTGACCGCAAGCGGCATGATCATCGGACTCATCGCGATCCATCTCGCCGTCTACTTCTGGTCAGACTTTAACGTATTCCGAGCCTTCGAACTCTGCAAAGCCCAATTCGATCTTGATCAACACCATCTTGATCTAAACGATCCCCGACCCGCCAGTTGGGTCTTTAAATTCATCAATCCCCTATGCTGGTTCTTCTTTGCAGGGATTCCCATCTCTGTACTCGCCATCAAGCAATTCATCGATCGCACAAGTGACCACCGCACACTCTTTATCGTTATCGCCCTTACCCTCTTCGTGCTCAATCTACTCTACCTCGCACGCGGAGAAGGCGAACGCTCCGCCATGTACATCATGCCCTTCATCGTAATCCCCGCAGGCTACTACCTCGCTCAACTCAGTCAGAAAAATAATTCCAATCAAGTCTTCTGGATGACCCTCATCCTGTTGGCCATCCAATGCTGGTTCACCGAGGCCATGCTCTACACCTACTGGTAGCCCCTACTCCCCAGCCGCTTCTACCTGCGCACGCAAGGCATCAAATATCCGCGCGTCCCCATCGCGATACTTCAGCATATCGTCCACTTCCAAAGTCTGCACATCCGTTAACGGCATAAATTTCCCATTGGCTTCCGCATACTTCTTCCCACTATCATCCACCAATTCACCCACCGTCAACACCAACCGCTTATTCGACCGCTCCACATCCGTAATGCAAATCAACTCCCGATCATCCGGTACCTTATGTATATACCGAAT
>CALLLL010000316.1 GCA_938082445.1 uncultured bacterium | reverse complement strand
GGTTTTTCATTATTCTCAGACTATACTGAGAGTAATGAAAAAGTTGTTAGTAATAATTCATTATGATATTGACCAAACGCATGGTGGAATCTAACAAAAATGGATGAATTTTTCAATGGAAAAAAATTCACTATTGTAATGGTCTAACCCCGATTATGGTACCAGTGTTTAAGTTAGTATAGCGTTCATGAATCATTTCTTCAACGCCTTTTTTTGTACTACCAACAACAATGTATATATCGATATCGCACTATTTTATTTTCCCATGGAAATGCATATCGCTAAGCCCCGATTCGAATTCTAGCATTCCACTATTACGTACAAATTAATTACGACGTCCCCCAATGAGCCCTAGTCGGTAGGCCCAATAAAGCAATGTCAATAAAGAACTTAGAAATGCGGCAACGTAAGTGAGGGCAGCTGCATCCAATACTTTCTTTGCACCTCCCAGCTCTTCATTTGAGAGATATCCCCCATGCTCGAGACAGCGTAAAGCGCGCTTGCTGGCATCAAACTCAACGGGAAGTGTAATGGCGGTAAACACTGTAGTCGTTGCGAATAACCCTACACCAATAATAGCGACCATTCCGCCTAATGCCGAACCCACACCACCTAGCATAAACGCCAAGAAGATAATAAAGATGGAGATATTTCCCCCCGTGCTAGCTACCGGTACCCAAGCGGATCGAAACTTCAATGGCGCATAGTTTTGTGCATGCTGGATGGCATGGCCTACTTCGTGAGCAGCCACCCCACATGCGGCTAAACTCGAACTCCCATATACATCCTCGCTTAAACGTAGCGTCTTGCTACTGGGATCGTAATGGTCCGTTAATGAACCCGAAATAGCTTCGATGGTCACATCATGAATATCGGAGTCTTGAAGAATTCGTTGAGCAATTTGTGCCCCGGTAATGCCTTGACGTGAACCCACTTGAGTGTAGCGAGCAAACGTCGATTTTACGAGCATAGAAGCGCCAATACTAATAGCTGCACCAATCCCGATAACAATCAAATATAGGGGGTCAAATATCATTTATTTTCCTTTTTATCTATATACATTTTATATAATGATTTATTCATAATATAAAACACATTTCGACCATATTATATTCTATCATCGGTATAGTATGCATACCCTAAATTTAATCAATTTGTAGATACCAATCATGCTTTGTTAGAGTGGATTTCTGTTGTTGACCATTATCCAAGGAATTCTCTGAATGCGCACAAGCAAAACATTGGCAAAAATCCGCTCAGGCAAACTCGTCCGCATGTGCGTGATGGGCCACCTAAACCCTCCATTTATCCATCAGGCTGCGCGCGCGGGTTATGATTGCATTTGGTTGGACCTGGAACACCGACTAATCGACGAGCGTGAAGTACAATTACTGCTAACCCATTTCCACTTAGCCGATATTGATTGTATGCTTCGACCACCGACTACCGAAAAGACTCGACTGTACCGCTACCTCGAAGATGGAGCCAGTGGATTAATGATCCCACATGTCTCCACACCGGACAAAGCCAAGAAATTGGTTGATGCCGTGAAATTCCCGCCCTTAGGAGACCGTGGAATCGATGCTGCTGGCTTAGATGTCCTATTCGATTTACCTGAGCCGATATCCTACACCGAGGCCGCTAACCGAGAAACATTCTTAGTCGTGCAAATTGAGACGCCTGAAGCGGTGGAAAACGTTGATGCAATTGCCGCAACAAAAGGTGTAGCGGGTATGTTTATAGGTCCTGGTGATTTAAACTTACGATTATCCACACTCGATACCGATCTCACTATGGAAGATGTCATTGAGAAAGTAGCAGCGGCAGCGAAGAAACACAATATTGCTTGGGGATTACCTGCGGGGTCGATTGAAGCATTAAAACACTATCAATCGATGGGTGCACAATTACTCAATTACGGTAGTGAATTTATGGCAGTTAAAGATATGCTGGACGAATCCGGACAAGTATTTAAATCCCTAGAAGAATAAGGAGCAAGACTTCTCATGAAAATTGCTTGGTGGAGTTCACCCAAAGTTCGCTGGATTACCATATTAACGGTATTGATGGCATCCCCGCTGATGGCGTATGCCCAAGAAACAACTGAAGCCACAGCCAAGGGATTGGCACCATTAGACTGGTTTATAATTGCGATCTATGCAATTTCTACCATTGGCCTCGGCTGGTATTACGGTAAAAAACAAACCACCACGAAAGAGTATTTTGCAGGCACAGGTGATATGCCATGGTTTTTAATTGGTGTTTCTTTATTTGCAACCTTGCTCAGCACCATTACCTATCTCTCCATTCCAGGCGAAATGTTAGGGAAAGGGCCAATCTACCTATCCAGCCTTTTGGCCCTTCCCCTCGTTTATCCTGTAGTGGCCTATTGGCTTTTACCCCTATATATGAAAAATAAGGTCACCAGTGCCTATGAACTGCTGGAAATCCGCCTTGGGCTTAGTGTGCGTTTATTAGGAGCTGTCATGTTCCTACTCTTACGCTTAGTGTGGATGTCACTACTGGTCTATCTTGCCGCCAAAGCCATGTCTGTAATGATGGGTGTCGATGAAAAATATATTCCAGTCATTGTATTGGTGACTGGCTCTGTCTCTGTCATATACACCTCCCTTGGTGGATTACGAGCAGTAGTACTGACCGATTTTATTCAATCGGTTCTCCTATTTGGTGGTGCATTACTCGTTATCGCGATGATTACTTTTGATCTGGGTGGATTCAGTTGGTTCCCCACCCAGTTTCAAGACCATTGGGACACCCAGCCCATTGTCACCTTCGACCCCACAGTACGCATGTCTATATTTGGTACCGTTTTGAGTGTCTTTTGTTGGTATGTATTTACTTCAGGAGGCGATCAGGTTTCCGTCCAACGCTTTATGTCAACACGCGATATTAAAGCTGCACGTCGAGCCCTAATGACTCAATTAATCGTTGTTGCGTTTATTACAATCACCTTGGGCTTAGTAGGATTTGCATTAATGGGTTACTTCCAAGCACACCCAGAATTACTACCAACCGACTTTAGTTTTGATTCCAATGCTGATGATGTCTATCCACGTTACATTGCCTTTCACTTGCCCATGGGAATTTCTGGCATCGTCGTAGCCGCTATGTTCGCAGCAGCCATGTCCAGTATCGACTCTGGGGTAAACTCGATTACCGCGGTAGTAATGAGTGATTTTCTGGAACGCTTTGGCTACCACCCCAAAACTGAAAAAGGCAGTATGTTTGCTGCTCGCTGTCTTGCATTAGCCATTGGGGCGATAATTGTAATTGGTAGCTCATTCGTAGGCGCTATTGAAGGCAATATTACTGTGGTGACTGGGAAGACTGCCAACTTATTGGTAACCCCCATATTCTGCTTATTTTTCTTTGCCTTATTTCGCCCCAAAGCTAAAACTATTACCGTATGGATCGCTTGGGTATTTGGATTCACAACAGCGATACTGGTCGGGTTTTCTCCTGAGATTCTGCATGCCATGGGACATGACGATGCTACGGGCATAAGCTTTCAATGGATTGCACCAGCATCCTTCATTGTGAATATTGGTATTGGATTATTGATCCATAACATTCTTGGGGAGAAAACGGAAGATGTGGTTAGTGAAGCTTAGAACGCTTAGGATTGATAGAAGGCTTCGATTTCGTCCGCGTATCGTTCAGTTATTACTTTGCGCTTAATCTTCATAGTTGGCGTTAACTCTCCATCCTCAACAGTGAATTCGTTGGGGAGCACGGTAAATTTACGGATATTCTCATACCGCGCCAATTCTTCATTCGCTTGAGCGACAGCTTGATCAATACGATTTTTTACAGTCTCGCTTTCACGAATTTCATCTATCGACATACCAGAAAATTCTTCAGTGTCTTTAAGGGCATTCAATGTTTCCGTCGATAAAGTAATTAGCGCAGTTAAATAATTTCGACGTTCTCCAATTACAACTACATGAGCAACCAATAACTCACGACAGATCAGCAATTCGATATTACTTGGGGCAACATTCTTACCCCCAGCCGTAATGATCAGATTTTTCTTTCGATCAGTGATGCGTAAAAAGCCTTCTGCATCCACTTCACCGATATCACCAGTATGGAGCCATCCATCCGGGTCAATGGCTTCAGCAGTGGCCTCAGGTTTGTTTAAATACCCTTGGAATATGCCTTCACCGCGTAAAAGAATTTCCCCATCTTCCGCAAATTTACATTCATATCCATCCAGTACTGTACCGACGGTACCGCGTTTGTATTGACCATCGGAATTCATGTGACTAATTCCCGCAGACTCTGTAAGGCCATACACTTCATAAAACGGAATGCCTATAGACTGGAAAAACGCGATGATATGATTGGCCATTGGCGCGGAACCACAAATTATATACTCTGCTCTTCCCCCCATGGCCATACGCAACTTGGACAATACCAATGCATCGGCGACTTTGTGTTTCATTGAAAGGAAAAAGGGTAAAGACTGCTTTTTCATGCGATAGTTAGAGGCTTTATCTCCTACACTGAGCCCCCAA
>CALLLL010000315.1 GCA_938082445.1 uncultured bacterium | reverse complement strand
GCGCTAACTATTAGTAGAGTACAACAAAGCGATTGACGGCGTGCTATAGGGACTACGCGTGAATAAATATATAAAAATGATAAGGCTAATGAGTAATGGATCCCCATGCGAATTGTATGGTTAGCGATTCCTGGGGAGATCGGTGATAAGTGATACCCAAAGGCAATGAGCAAAGCGAACATGCCCACAATCATCATTCGGGGAATTGACCCTGGAACCGTGGGAGTTATGAAACAACACACTCCCCCACTCAATATCAATCCGAGGCATAACAGCAAATCTTTGGTGTGATTAAAATCAATGACTCTGTGGGAAAATGAAAGTACGGTGCAACAAAATACGCAGGTCAGAAGCCAAGCGTAAGGGGGCATAAAAAAAGTAGCATCGTTTAGACGTTTCATCTAAACGATGCTACCATAAATCTATACAAAAAATCAGTGCTGGTTGATTAAGCTAAATCCAAGTCTCGGTATTTACATTCAATACGATAGATAGGCTTAGGCTTAGTATCCTCAAGCCCCAATTCTTCCATCTTATTTTTAACGTCTTCCCGGCGTAAAAGTTCCATTTGCTCTGAAACAGTATAGGGAATACCGGCTTCTTCTTTGAATTCAATGATCAGATCACTGGCTTCTTTAAAGAACTGCAAATCTTGCCAGCGAACGATATCAAGTTCAGCTATGGCTTCAAGGTGACGGCCTTCTTCGCGTAGCAACATTGCACGATGGCGGGTAAGACGTCCAAGCGCACGGGTATCGCGTTCATTGCCATCAGACAGGGCTTGCCAGATTTTAAGACCTTCAGTTCCTTCTTTTTCTGCAACAGCAACCATTTTCTGAGCAAATTCACCAGCCTCTTTAGCCTCTTTGTCAAAACGGTCAGCTTCGGCAGTGTTGTTACTGGCACGGGCCTCATCTGCTTTTTCTTGATAATATTTCTGAGCTTTCAGGGCCAAACGTTTGCAATCGTTGGCTTCTTCAGCAGTAGCATCATGAAGGTAGGCCGTATTGGTCTTCAGGAAGCGCTGTGCAACCTCGTGATTTTCAAATTTAGTGAGGTAATCTTTCCATCCCTCGATGGCTTCTTCATGCTGGCCATTGAGCATCAAAGAGCGATATAACATACGAGGAACCCAACGATCGTGACGGTGACGGCGAGCTTCGTCTAAATACCGTACGGCATTCACATGGTCGTTTAATTTCTGTTCGTAAATGGCATAGCCTAAATCAAAATACAAACGATAGTCACGAGGGTTCTTACGTATACCATCCTTAAGGAAATCGGTTGCTTCAAAATAAAAAGCTTCTTTGTCCCCTATACGGCGATTGTATTTTTCACTGTAAACTTTTAATACTTCGGGAGTCTCGGGGATTTTAGCTGGAACGTTATACGCCAAATGCCAAGAGCCCAGTAAGTAGGCATCAACAAAATTGGGGTCCAAAGTCACACAGGTGTACATCAACGGCAACATACGGTGGACTTCACCAGCGTGCCAAAACGTATCGACTTTTAACCACAAGAAGTTTGCAGCCAAGGTCCGCATACCAAAGAACATATTGGTGAGGCCAACCCCTTGAATATCCGAAATAGATGAGACAGAACCATCGGAAGAATACATGTCGGACATATCAAAGCCTGTACCCATACTTTGGATACGACCTTCAGCCAAATGCCCAAGGAACTCTTGTTTAAGTTCCTCAAACTCTGGTGATTTGGACAATTGCCAAATCATGGCATCATCACTTTGGCGAACAGCGCGCAACAAGCGTGAATGAGGCTCACCTGTGCTTTCGTTGATGTCAAGGTCAGGATCTACACTGTAATCAGGAAGATATGATTCGGCCAAAGGATCGAGGCGAGCAAAAAGCTCATCATCCATGGATTCCTCATGGGTATCTGAATTGGGCTCCAGTGTATCTCCTAAACGAGACATGCTAGAGGCCGATATTACCCAATTGTAAAACGAATGTGCATCCTGCAGAGCGTCGAGTCGATTGCCTTGAATGGAACAAAAAAACAATAAAACGACAATCAGGATTGGAAATATTATATTAATTGGATTTTTCATGGGTGATTACAATTCCTTGCGGTGGAAGAGCCACAACGCCAAGATATACCCGGTGAGAGCATACAGCGAACCATACATGATTAATTCTGGGATTTGTGCGTCAACTGGGGGTGAATTAATTGGGAGATTGAGCATCTGCGTGCGTAAATCAAAATCATTCAGATTGGGTAAGACGTTATATAAAAGCTTAGCTAACGATGCAATCAAGTTTTCCACCATCGCTTCAGAACCGCTAGCACGTGTGGCAACATCTTTAAGGTAAACAGTTAAGTTTCCGCCAATGTATATAAACAACCCGGCAATGGTTGGCAATACTGAAGAGGTTGAGGAACAAGAAATAGCAAATGTAAATGCCGATACAATTAAGAATTGGAAGTAGGTTAACAATGCTGACCACAATAGCATTGTAGGGAGGGTATTTTCTTTCACCCATAACACTACGAAAAATAAGCCAACCATCAATAACAGATTCGCAATTACAATGAGCTGAACGCCCAAGAATTTTCCGAAGAGGTATTGGAAACGACGAACAGGTTTTGACAAAACCGTGTAGATGACTCGATTACCCATTTCGGTGGGTACTACGGATGCCGAAATAAAGATTGTAATCAATACACCAAAAATAGAGATGGCTGTGATACAAATATCTTTAATGATTTTTGTTTCAACGGTTGTAGATACACCTTCCACGATGTCGGCTTTGGTTACAAAAGCAGTCATGAAAGTTGAGCCAAAGATAACAAAGATACTTAAAATCAAAAAGCCCAGAAGGGTTTTCTTACGAATACCTTCACGCCATGTGTACATGGCAATCGCCCAAGGGCCTCGGAAAGAATTAACTGCTGACATAATTATATATAGTTCCTATTGGTTTTATAGAATAATTTAGCTAGGGTTATGCTTGTGCTTCGGCCATTTCTTTTTTACTGGCTGAGCCCACGGTACGGACGAAGAGTTCTTCAAGTGTCTCGCGACGTGGAGCAATACTAACGATGTTCGTGCCGTTATCTTTGCAAAGGCCGACTGCATCGTAGATGGAAATCGAATTAGGAACACGCAACATGATTTGATTTGCCGTAGCATCATCCACTTCAATATTGGCGTTGGCAAAAGAAGTCATTGCTTGTTCAGAAATATCTTGGACTTCAATGGATAAATCACGATTCGTGAGTAGTTCATCCAAAGTACCCAAGATTTGCATTTCACCTTTATAGATAATTCCAACTCGGTCACTAATCAATTCTACCTCTTGCAATTCGTGACTGGAGATCATTAAGGTTTTTCCATCGTCCCGAAGTTGGCTCAAGATGTCGCGCATCTCTTTACGTGCCAAGGGGTCAAGACCGGTAGTGGGTTCATCCAATACCAGCAACTCGGGATCGCTCAATAATGCTTGACCCAAACCAATGCGTTGACGCATCCCTTTGGAGTAGCCGCTTAGCATGCGATCTTTAGCATGCTTCATGCTGACTGTTTCCAGTACTTTGTCGATGCGCATTTCAAGATCTTTTCCGCTCAAGCCATACAATTGACCATAGAAGCGTAAAATCTCCTCACCCTTCAAAAACTCAGGGTAATATGCACCTTCGGGGAGATACCCAATTTTTTGTTTTACTTCAGCTGAAGCAATGTTGGGATTGCCTAAAAGCTTGATATTTCCTGATGTAGGAAAGATAAGCCCTAAGAGCATTTTGATGGTCGTCGTTTTACCAGAGCCATTGGGTCC
>CALLLL010000314.1 GCA_938082445.1 uncultured bacterium | reverse complement strand
CATTGAAAAATTTATCTCTTCCATTTTGGAAGATGAATTCCGATGCTAGGAGAATTAAAATGAAAAGTGCCTATGAACTCGCTATGGAACGGTTAAATCAAGAGTCCCCTTCGCGAACATTAAGTGATGCAGAAAAAGTAGAGCTGGCTGATATCGATAAAAAGTATGACGCTAAAATAGCGGAAGTGAACTTGGCTCATGACTCCAAGGTGGCGACCCTCAACCCTATGGAGCTTATGGCTGCTCAGCAAGAAATGAACGCCGAAGTTGCAAACCTCAATGAAAAACGTGAGTCTGAAAAAGATGCTCTTTGGAATCGTGAAGACTAAACTGAATGTTTAGAAAGAAATCCATTGTCTGAAAACACTATTGATGTCCAAAAATCAGAAGATTCTGATTCTATACCTGTCAAATGGAGACAATGGGGGGTGCTTGGTGGCATAATTTTTGGCATCTTATTGGTCTTCATTCTTGATGCACGTATGAAGTATAGCGATATACAGGGCTATGCGCTATCAGATTCCGAATGGATTGTCGGGTGCGATAATGTGGGGGAAGCATGGCAATCTTTTCTGGGGACAGATTCTTGGGACGCATTACGGGCCAATGGCGATCCTACACACACATTCCTCGTCGAACTTCGTAAAAAAATGGGCATCCGATTAACCCCGAAGCGCTGGAATACTTGGTTTGGTCCTGCCTCTACATTGAGTGGAAAAGGGGAAAACTGGTTATTGGTGACGAAACCTGGTGCATTGGCTAGAGGATTGGATTATGGGAATCGCCTTTTGAACGCGCAGCATTCGGATGGTGTGCGTGTTTATAATAAGCAATTATATTATCGCTGGGAAGATGGGTGGCTATGGTGCTCAAATTCACGCAGTCTCCTAAACACTATTGAGCAGGGTGAACTTGTACGAAAAAGCTATTTTGGGATGGATGAATTTGTGAAGTTAGAAGGGCAGGGGATCGTTGCAGTTCTTGATCTTCAATCCCAAATCTATTCAGTTTGGGGTGCAGACGAACCATATAACGACTTATCGACCATACCCCCATTTCAATTTATCCCGGCTTTGCATGATTTTGAAGCGAATTGGGAAGCCGATGGAGAGCAATTTCAGGTATCTATTGATCTCCAGGAGCATTTTTTATCCATTGATTCTGAGCAGTAAGTGCTAAGGTCTTTATCCCTTATTTAGACTGTTAACTATCCTGTACAGCTCAAAAAGCTAGTATTGTGCACCCTATTTATGCCATAATGACTGTGTACTTCTGTTTTAATCCAAAATGGGTAAAGTTGGATGTAATGCAGGCTACATTTTTTGGACTCAAGAGTTTTTTAAGTCTATATGGCTGCGGTATTTACGGGGTATTCCCTGTGCGGAAGGTGTATTATATTTTGATGCGGTATTTCTGGATTCAATTGAGATTTAAGGCTGTTTTGGCCCTGTTTTTGACCGTATTCGCGGTAAATAGCAGTGCTGAGCCTACAATCCAGGTATTGTCTGCCCCTGAGCACGCCATTCTTGGTGAAATCTACCCAATCCAGCTCCAAGTCACTTGGGAGGGCCCTAGCACCGAATACAGTAGCCTTCCGCCTCATATTGAGGTATCAGACTGGGCCGATCTAAATTCCCTTACATCTACGTCTGTTAAGGGCGATCAGAACTCAATTAATCACACCCTCCAAATTCGTCCCCGTAAGACAGGCCAATTCACAATTTCGGAGCTTTTAGTACCCTATTTTAAGCCTACACAAACTTCCACTGCGGTCGAAATGGATAGTGAACTTGCTGAATACCCCACTTTAAATGCTGGAATGATAAGTATCAATGTCATCGAATCCAGTGATTCACTCGTTAAATGGTTGGGGATGGGTGTAGTTGGTTTGATACTCGCAGCTATAGCATGGGCGTATTCACGCCGAAAGGTGGTACAGGTAGCTACATTGAGCCATCGTGAATCCTCCATCCCTGGAATAGTGCATCAAGCACGTAAACACCGTTTGGATGGGTACCATTATAAATTTTTCCAGGAAATGTTGCGCGGGGCTGGATTACTCAGTGATTCCCCCGATAAGAAACACTTACAACAGCGCTTCGAGGAACTAACGCTGGCCATCGGGTATAAAGGTATGGTGCCCACAGATGACGATATGGACAGTGCTATACGTGAATTAGAGCGAGCGCATAAGCAAGAAAATTAGAGTCATCCGCATACAATGCGTTGAAAATATGTATTTAGAATTCGGTTGAGAAGGAGTTGTAAAGAAGTATGACACAAACGGTAGAAGCCATTCGTCAGAATGTGGAACATAAATCACGATTTATTGCTCGTTTTAGAGAGCAAATTGCCCGTGTTATTGTGGGGCAAGAATATATGGTTGAACGTCTCATGTTAGGGATTCTTGCCAACGGTCATGTCATGTTAGAAGGCGTTCCTGGTCTTGCAAAAACTACTGCTGTCAAAGCCCTTGCGCAATCGATGGATTGCAATTTTTCTCGAATCCAATTTACCCCCGATCTCTTACCAGCCGATCTTATCGGTACACAGGTTTATAATCCTAAGGACAGTAACTTTACCATCAAAAAAGGGCCTATTTTTGGGAATATAATACTCGCCGACGAGATAAACCGTGCACCAGCCAAAGTGCAAAGTGCGCTTTTAGAAGCCATGCAAGAGCGCCAAGTCACGATCGGTGCAGAGACATTCAATTTAGATATTCCATTTATGGTGTTGGCCACCCAAAACCCGATTGAACAAGAAGGGACCTACCCATTGCCAGAAGCGCAAATGGATCGATTTATGTTCAAACTTAAAGTGACCTACCCAAGTCGTCAAGAAGAACGCGCTATCATGGACCGTGTCGATATGCTACACGAAACAGACATAAGCCCAGTGGTCAGTAAACAGGAAATTCTTGAAGCCCGCGAAGTGGTCAATCAAGTGTATGTCGATGATAAAGCTAAAGATTATATAGTTGATATTGTCCAGGCCACTCGCAATCCAGAGCAATATGGAATGGATATCGGGCATTGGATAGAATACGGTGCATCTCCCCGGGCCACGATCTTCTTGCAACAAGCTGCCCGTGCCTTGGCCTTCATGCAAGGAGAGGGCAATGTGTTCCCTAACGATGTAAAACAAGTCGCGATGGATATTTTACGCCACCGTGTTGTATGTACCTATGAAGCAGAAGCAGAAGATATTACAAGCGAAGATATCATTCGTAAAATTTTAGATTCAGTGCCCGTACCGTAATACGGCTGACCTGATTCTATTGAAACCATATAGTAAGACAAGAAAGGAATTATCTAAAATGGCTAATGTATTTTTGACACGCAATGAGGAAGAACAGGAATTAATGATTGCCGACATCTGGTGCGGTAAATGCCAAGAATACAATATGGGAGTGGATGAACCCCATGAATATGCTGGAAACGGTGTGAACTTTTTGGAAGGCAAATGTGCCGAATGTGGAAATACAGTGGTATTGGAAGTCGCACCAGCGAGTGTGTAAAGCGATTGCGTGTTGAGGGGACACGATGATACCTGCTGAAGTAATGACCAAGATTCGCCGGATTCAACTCCGGACGAATCGTATGGTAAACGACGTCTTTGCTGGTGAATACCATTCGGTATTTAAAGGCCAGGGGATGGAGTTTGAGGAAGTGCGTGAATACGTGCCAGGCGATGATATTCGCATGATCGACTGGAACGTAACCGCACGAACCTCGGTACCACACATCAAAAAATTGGTTGAGGAGCGTGAGCTCACCGTAATGTTGATGGTGGATGCCAGTGGTTCAGGTCGATTCGGGAGTGTTGACCGATTTAAAAATGAACTGGCCGCGGAACTTTGCGCAGTGTTGGCCATGTCAGCCATCAAAAATAATGATCGCGTTGGACTCATTATTTTTACCGATGACGTTGAGTTATATATTCCGCCTGATAAGGGACGTCGCCATGTGCTCCGAGTGATTCGGGAAGTGCTTTACTTCCAGCCCAGGGGCGTAGGTACCAATATTCCTGAGGCTCTTCATTTTTTAAATGGTGTTACCAAGCGTCGCTCGGTAGCGTTTATGGTCTCTGACTTTATGGCCGACAATTATGAGGCCGCGTTGCGCATTGCCAATCGGCGTCACGATCTTATTGCAGTCACAGTTACCGATCCGCGAGAAGAATCCCTGCCCAATGTGGGGCTGCTAAACGTACGCGATGCTGAAACGGGACGCGAAATTTTAGTCAATACTGCTGACTCCAAGCTTCGCTCTTTATATGAGTTAAAAAGTCGTAAACAGGCAGACGATCGTAGCACTATTTTTCGTCGTACGCGTGTAGACTCCATAGACGTGCGTACCGATACACCGTATATTGATGCAATCCATCGTTTTTTTAAAATGAGGGAGAAGCGTCATGGCTAAGTGGGTATGGGGAATAGCACTAAGTGTTGGGATACTGTGTATGGCTATGCCTGCATCTCATGCACAGGTTGATGTGCAGGTCATTCTTGAACCCGCCGAAATACCCTATTTCAAATCAAGTACGTTGCGTATTGTTGTCGAAGCACCGACCAATACTGAAGTTACATTGCCGGATTTGCGCGATACATTAAAGAAATTAAAACTCAATGAAAATGTAGCACATGTTGCCGATTATCGAAAAGAAGCCCTGGGCGATACCGGCCGAATACGAATCACTGAGAGTTACACACTTGAGCCGATTTTTGTTCAAGACTATACTTTTGAGCCAATCACACTAAGCGCTGGTGCAGAGACTTTTACAGTACCGGGGCCAACCTTGCGAGTGCGTGATTTAACAGAAGCAGAAAAAATTGCGGTAGAAGAATTTAATGGTGAAATAGTTGGTGGCCCCTCTGCCACTTCACGCCCACTTATTCAGCGTTGGGAATTTTGGTTGTTGGTTATCCTTATTTTAGTAACGGTACTCGCTGTTACTGTGTATTGGTGGCGTACGCATCGTCACTTAAAGAGCCTTGAACCCGAGATAGATCCCTGGGATAGAGCCTTGCGTCGGCTTGACGCACTTTCCAATAAAAATTTACCAAAGCGCGGTTATTATGGTACGTACTATGTCGATTTGTCTGCGATTCTCCGCTATTACATTGAGGGACGCTTTAATATCAATGCACCTGAACGGACTACGGAAGAATTTTTGTCGGAAATGCTGGAGCAGAATCAGTTTACAACTGAACAGCAAGTTGTCCTGAAGAATTTCCTGCGTTTATGTGATCGTGTGAAGTTTGCGCAACACCAACCGGGTATGATTGAAATGGAAGAGAGCTTCATACATGTGCGAAAATTTGTAGAAGACACGATACCCGAACCTGAACTCGAAGTTGATAGCGACGAGGCTGCGGCATGATATTCAAAACATTACTTGATATCGACGGCTTCAAAAATCCGATCTTCTTATGGGTATCTATTCCCATTGTACTGCTGCTCATTGCTGAATGGGTGGCACGTCCACATGGTGTAGTGACTGTATCCACGGGCGAAGCTCTGGCTGATATGCGGGCTTCTGGTCTTGAATGGCTTCGCAAAATCCCGCCCGTTCTGCGCGCATTAGGGCTGCTACTCTTGGTTATCGCTTTAGCCCGACCTATGAGTGGAATGAAACCCCGTATCGAAAATGCTGAAGTGCGTGACATCATGCTTGCTGTTGATTTGTCAGGTTCAATGACCGCCAACGATTTTCGCGATGAACGAGGTAGTCCTATTAATCGCCTCTTTGTGACGCAATTAGCTGTGCTTGATTTTATACAATCTCGAAAAGCTGAAGAATCCGCTAAATTTGGTCTTGATCGCGTGGGCTTATTGTATTACGCCAGTTATGCATGGATTCAAACCCCCTTAACGTTAGACTATTCATTGCTTGAGCATGATCTTTCTATAGCTGAAATTGATTTGAATAGCGATAAGCATAATCAGACTGCAATTGGTTCGGCATTAGGACTCGCTTTAAGCAATCTATTAAAATCCGAAGCAGAATCTAAAGTCATTGTTTTGCTTACCGATGGAATAAATAATGCAGGACAATTGGATCCTATCACGGCGGCCAATCTTGCCAAAGATTATGGTGTTCGGGTATACACGATTGGAGCAGGGGCTGTCGAAGGTAATCGTTTTGGTGGCCAAAGCCCCATAGATGAAAAGGCTATGCAGGAAATTGCAGATATTACGGGGGCTAAATATTACCGAGCCACTGATTTAGAAACCCTCAGCGAAGCCTACCGGGAAATCAACGAACTGGAAACTACCGAAATAGAATTGGGTGAATCATATGACTTTGACGAAGCCTTTATGCCCTTTGCTTTAGTCGGCGGTTTTTGTGTATTAGTGTCCATTTTTAGTCGTCGTAAATGGTTTGAGGCCGTGCCATGACTCAAGACTTTCTTTTCGCATACGGCTACGCAGCGCCATGGTTGATTGGTGGGATCATTGGTGTCATTCTCATCACATGGGGACTGGTGCGTTTAGAACAAGCGCATAGGAAGCGTATACATCGTTTTATTGATATGCGTTTATCATCTCGCCTGGTTGTGGGGGGGCATGCGCGTTTTCGTAAACCTATCTTCTGGTTTACGCTTCTAGGATTTATTTGCTTGATGCTCGCTTTAGCTCAACCAAGGTGGGGCGTGGAACGTATTCATCAGACCAAACGAAGTCATGATCTCTTGTTTGTTCTTGACGTTTCTGCGTCTATGCTGGCCGAAGTTCCTGAACCCAATCGGCTTGAGCGTGCTAAGCAAAAAATCGATTCAATCGTGGCCCGTAATCCGGGTGATCGTTATGGCCTCATTGCTTTTTCCGGCGAAGCTGAATTGATGTGTCCTTTAACGCTTGACCAAAGCTATTTCCGCACGATCCTTAATGCAGTGGATACAGATTCTATCAGCCTTGAGGGTACCAATATATCGGTTGCATTGCAGCGTGCTATGGATGTCTATATTGATCAGTTAAATTTGACTGGTGACAGTGTAAGTCAATCTCAAGCGGTAATTCTTGTTTCCGATGGTGAGCAGTTGGATGGCAATGGAATAGATACTGCCAAAGCCCTTAGCGATATGGCGCGTGTACATGTTATTGGTGTTGGTGAGCCGCATGGCACTGAGATTACGTTTCAATCTCGATTTGGCAATCGTACTAATGTCGAGCAACAAGCACAAACTCACCTCTCAAAATTAGATGAAGATACCTTGTCACGCATTGCAGTAAAAGGGGGTGGGGGATACATTCGATCTACTTCGAGTAGCCGTGACGTTGATGAAATGAATAAATTAATTCAAGAAATGTTTACCCGCGACACTCAAGGTGACCTCACGGAGTCATTGGTCAACCGTTATCAATGGCCGCTGGCGTTAGCAATAGGTTTATTCTTGGCCGAAGGCTTTTGGTTGGTCCTCCTGCCTTATTTACGTAAAGAGCCAGAGCCAGAGAGTATCGATTTGCCTGAGAGTAAGGAGTCCAGCAATGCATAAATACTTTAGTATAGTTGTTTTGCTTTGCCTAGGAGTAAATATTGCGCATGCCGAATATTTCGATAAAGCATTTAAGCCCGGCTATGAGCTTCTTGAGCAAGGTGATTATGATCAAGCCCTTGAAACATTTGAACAACTCAAAACGGATAATCCGGAATCTGAACTAGTCGACTACAGTATCGCTTCCGTGTTTTACAAAAAAGCTTTAGCATTGAAAGAGGACTCTGCTGGATCAGATCAAATTGATCAAAGCACAGGGGCTGCAGGCATCAATACACAGCAATCTACTTTGATAGGTGAATTTTCTGCTGCAAAGAAAAAATTTGAGGCGATTAATACATCGAATAGTGAATTTCTCCGCGAACACGCACCGCTCAATGCGGCCAATTGTGCTTCACAAATCGCCAAAACATATCATCCTGAGCATCAATACAAAGAACGTGTCAGTGCCTTATCCAAAGCATTAAGCGAATACGATGCCTACCTTGGTCAATTTCCTGAGCAGGATGTGGCCCAGCGCAATCGGGATCATGTGAGCTATCTCCTCAAGCAACTCTTGCGTAATCCTCCCGAAGAAGAAGAGCAGCAAGAAGGCGATGAGTCTGAAGAAAATGATGAGCAGCAAGACCAGGAACAAGAAGATTCTGACAATAATGAAGATGAATCAAATGAAAATGAGGATGAGCAAGAAGGCGAATCATCTCAAGATGCAGAACAAGAAGAAAATGAAGGGGAAGATGAATCAGAGCAATCGTCAGGTTCCGATGAAAATCAATCTGAATCCTCCGAGCCTCAGGAAGGAGAAAATGGTAAATCGCCTGAAGAGCAAAACATGGAAGCCATTTTGGAAAGCCTGGAAGCTAAAAATCAGGAAGAACAGAAAAACTTGCGACGTAGTAAAAATGCCCCTCGCGTAAAGGGAGGGAAATGGTGGTGATTTATAGATACATAGCTTTGTGTCTATGCATTCTGACATGGTCAGGATGGTCTGCAGCGCAAAATACACCTAGAATTGAGGCATCTGTAGAGTCTACAGAAGTTCATGTCTTTAAACCGTTTTTGCTTAACCTGTATTATCAGGGGCCAGGTCCTGTTGAATATCAATTCCCCCCCAATGTTGGATTTAAAATTAATCCCAACCCCAGAGGCCGAAGCGAACGTACATCCATAATAAATGGTGTGCGAAGCTTGCAAGCTGAATATGCCTTAGTTGTGGAAGTGACAAAAGCGGGTGAAGTAACTATACCTCCCATCAAAGCTATAGTAGCTGGCCAAACCTTCAGCACTGAGCCCATAACGCTTACTGTAAAAAATGACGATCCCGCTTTTAAATATCCTATTCATGTTCGAGTGAGGAATATGACAGTAAAAAAAGGTGAGTGGTTTTGGGTATATATAGATTCGCCTTGGTTGGATAAACCTCTACCCAATCAGCTCCCTGTGATTTCGGGACTAGAAAATGCCCCAGGACTTCCTCCAAATGATGGACAATCAAGTTATGTTCCTTCACGATCGCGTACCCAAACACGTGGGTATCGTGTGCGTGCTACCCAATCAGGCACAATTACTATACCATCCATGACATTTCAGCTTCATCAGCAAAGCGTGAATTCAAATCCTTTAGAGTTGAAAGTGCTCGATCGTCCTTCTACTACGACAGAAGACATTAAAGGAAACAGCGGATTACCATTCGTGCGAATGGATGTTGATACACGTGATATATATTTAGGCGAACCTGTTTTGATGACCTTGCAACTTTGGGTACCGAAACAAAGTCCTTTCGACTTGTCGGCCCGAAATCGTTCCACGACTTCAACTCCCTCCACGGAAGGATTTTATGCATCCGATGTGCAAAATGATGTGTTTGAAGCCCATCTTGGTACACAAGCGTATCATGTCAATGAACAGCGTAAACTCCTTTACCCTACAAAAACGGGTGAACATACTATAGATGCGTATCGATACGAAGGTGATATTGTAAACCGAGGGCGCAGGAGAGAGTATCTTGTTGAATACGGTCCTTACAACGTTAATGTAAAACCTCTTCCATCTGCACCGAACACTTATACGGGAGCCATTGGCCAATTCAATGTTGATGTTGACCTGTCCTCAACGAAATTGAAGGAAGGTGTTCCTATAGAACTTTCGTTGGTTGTAAGCGGCCAAGGCAATGCCGATGCTATAGCATCCCCTAAATTTCCGGAACTCTCATGGGCGCATGTTGCTGAAGTTAAACGTGAGCAAAAAGAGATTAAGTTGTTTGGGCAAGTAATTCCGGCAATAGAGAAAACGTTTCGCTACACCATAACGCCTACGCGTGCTGGCAGCCATGTAATCCCTGCGATTCAATACGCAACTTTTGACCCACACCAAGGCAATTACATCGAGGATACATTTGGGCCATTCAATTTAACTGTTTCTGCAGGGGACGAGGACTCTGTATCCATGGTTGTGGAAGATTCATCAGCAAACATTAGCCAGAGTACACCTTTAATAGGCACATCAATTCATCCACTTATGACAATGTCGGATTCATTACGGCGTGCTCAATCACGAAAACTATGGTTGTATTTAGTTCTCATTTTGCCCATCGTGCTTTATGCGATCGCGGTACGCTATTTAAATAGGCAAGATCGATTTGTAAATGATACAAGTTTCGCTCGTGCTCAAGGTGCCTATGAAAAAGGTAAAAATCGTCTCAAAGCAATCCATTCTTCCTCTGAACCTGGTGAGGAATTGTACCGAACAATGATTGATTACCTTGGCGATATATTTAATATCAACGAACAAGGCCTGACTTCCAAAGATGTTGAAGATCTGTTGGAGGCCAAGCAAATAGACCCTGAAAATGCAACCACGATTATTCGCTTACTTAAATCGTGTGAGCGATCACGATATGCTGCACAAAAATTAACGGATGACGAACTGGGGGCTTTGGTCCAAGCGGCACAAAATGTTATGCGTACACTCGAGTCACGTGGCAAGCAGAATCGAGGTGTGAAATGACTATATTCTTAACCATGCTTATCGGTGCAACATCGTTTTCCGATTCCTTTGAACTTGGTACACAAGCTTATGAAAACAATCAATATTCCCAAGCGGTCGAAGAGTACGAATCTTTGGTATACAATCGCATTTATGAACCTGAAGTGTTTTATAACCTTGCCAATACATACTATCAACAAGGTGATTACGCTTTAGCGATGGTCAATTATGAGCGTGCTTATTTTCTTAATCCCAGGCTCAAAATTGTCCAAGAAAATATAGAACAAACTCGTATGCAAACCAAGCAGCAGCTTGCAAGGCCGACATCTGCAGGTATTGAAAGCGAATTTTACTTTTGGCATCATATGATTTCCGCGAAAACCAGTTTGAGTATTGCGATTTTCTCCTGGCTCTTATTGTGGTTTGGCCTTATTCTCTTGAAGAAGTCCCCTCGAAAAGGTCTCAAAGCTCTTGTCGGAGTCAGTGGGTTCGTTGCGTTTATTTTTTTCGGCTCATGGTACCTTAAAACCAACCCGATGGAACTCGCAGTTGCACAGGGGGATGATATACCTGTGCGTATCGGTACAAAAGAGACCGATACTATTCGATTTGAATTATATTCGGGCGATCGCGTCCATATTGATGCACACATGGGCGAACAAGTTCGTATAACCACTGCAACAGGCAATCGTGGATGGGTAGACCAGAAATACCTGGTAACCGTCTGGCCTCCTGAACGCACTACAGGAATGTAGCGATTTATAGCCAATAAGTGTAGTATAGAGATTCGTTTTTTGAAATTATTGACATAAAAATCAGTCATTGATGAATTAAAAAGTAGAATGAATAGCGGGGGAATTATTCTATCCGCTTAATGGAATAGAAGTGAAGCAGTATACGGAGGAAATAAAATGAAGTATGTATGCCGTTTAATGATGGTAGTTGTTCTATTTATTGGAGCAGGTAGCTTAGAAGTGCAAGCGCAAAGCCCTCTCTTGCAACAGTTTGAAGACGAATTTGTCGCACTTAGTGACTCAATTAGCCCCAGTGTGGTTGAAATATCCGTTAAAAGCTCCAAACGTCCTAGTCGTGATGGGCGAATGGAAGAAATGTTCAAATTTTTTGGCATCCCTGAGCCCGAAGGCCACCCTGATGGGGAGGGCGATAAGTTTCCAACACCTCGTCCCGCTGCCATGGGAACAGGATTCTTCTTTGATGCAAATGGCTACATTGTTACGAATAATCATGTGGTAGATGGTGCTGAAGAAATTACTATCCTGATGAACGACGGTACAGAGGTTCCCGCTGAAATCGTTGGGCAAGACCCTGGTGCCGATTTAGCCGTTATCAAAGTAGACCCTCAAGATCTGAAGATAACCCCAGTAAAATTAGGTGACTCTGATAATCTCAAAGTAGGGCAGTTTGCGATAGCCATTGGTAGTGCGCGCGGACAAACCGGCTCAGTATCTTATGGCCATATTAGCGGACTTGGGCGTGAAAACTTACAACTCCCCGATCCAGAACTGCGATTTCAGCACTTCATCCAAACCGATGCAGCCATTAACTTAGGCAACAGTGGTGGCCCCTTATGCAACATTAAAGGTGAAGTTATCGGTGTTAATGTCGCGATTGTATATGATGCAAATTCCATTGGATTTGCTATCCCCATTAATCGAGTTAAAAACATTGCCCCACAATTAATTGCCGATGGTGGTGTTACCCGCGGATGGTTGGGTGTGAGTATCGTTGATATAGAAGGTGCTGCTCTTATTGAAAAAGTTTCTGTAGAGGACTTTATTGAAGGAAACCGCTTAGAAGACAGCCAAGGAGCTTATGTTAGCGAAGTTACTGAAGGCGGCCCATCTGCTAAAGCGGGCATCGTTTCTGAAGACGTCATTCGAAAAGTCAATGAAGAGGCCATTGCGAACCCAACGGAACTAATCAATTATGTTACCGATTTAAAGCCAGGAACTGTAGCCAAAGTGGAAGTGTGGCGCGAAGGCAAATCGGTATTGCTTGACTTGACTGTAGGTAAATTCCCAGGACAAGCAGCAGCTCGATATGGACGAGATTACTTAGGCATGTACTTCGATAAAATGGACCTCAAAAAGGATATTCTTGAGCGCCTTGAACTCGAAGTACAACCATCGGATTTCTTTGTTACGAATCTGGTAAAAGGTAGCCCTGCCGAAGAAGCTGGTATTATGCCACGTGATATTATTATCGAAGTAGGGCATAAAGAGGTGGCTTCAAAAGCTGAGTTCTTGGAGGCACTTAAGGAAACCGCAGTACCTGGTAAAACACTGCTACTGCGTGTTATGCAATTAGACGAAGAACCTCGAAAAGTCTACGTGAAAGTTCCTGAAGACTTTGTTCTTGAATAAAATTAACATTATAGTTAAATGATGAAGGCCGGATTCTACAGTGTAGAATCCGGCCTTTTTAATGTTGTGCTAATCGAGAATCTAGAAAACGGTCTTTGCTTTCCTGGATGGTTTAGGCTTTAAAAATGTACTAACGTTTTTCTGGGAAATAATGTGCTTCAATTAATAGGCACATTGTGTGCCATAAGGCAATATGGCCTTCTTGAACCAAGGCTGTAGACGCGCCAGGGGTGCGAATCGCAATATCTGCATGCGTGGCCAGTTTTCCGCCATTGGGGCCTGTAAACGACGCTGTGGTGCATCCAACGGCTTTACCTGTTGAATGTGTCATTATGCAATTGGGGGCATTTCCGGAAGTTGAAATACCTATCACTACATCGCCCGGCTTAGCCAATGCAAATAATTCCTGCGCAAAGGCAATGTCGCGTAATGGCGAATCGTTTTCTACGGCTGTCTTCAATGCGCCGCTTACTCCTAAGGGGATTGCTGCTAAACCTGTTTCTAGGTTTTCTGCTAATTCGTCACCCCAAGGTAAGCCCTCAAGGCCGTTTTTTACTTCATCCGATACTGTACGAACACGCTCAAAACTTTTACACAACTCACCAGCGATATGGATTGAGTCAGCATGACTGCCGCCATTACCGCATATAAATAATGTTCCGTTGTTGTCATACAATTGTACTAAGCGATCATGCAGGCTCAGTAGATCAGGGATGCATTCGTTTAAATCCGGACGTCGTTGTTTTAAGCCATCCAATATTTCTTGTTCTAGGGCCGATAATTCAATCATAAGGGGTTACTTAGAGCCTTCCAGGAAGTTTAATAGTGTCAATAAAAAATCACGGTTATCAGCGGATAAATATCGCAATGTACCGCCCATCCGTGAAAAAGTTTTGTTGTATCGCATATAATAATCTGGATTGTCTTCAGGGGGTTCGCCCTGTGTCCAATCCCAATGGGACTTTGCCAAGTCTACAATTACCATTAATTGACCATCAATGTCTCCGCCATGTTGTTGCGCTACATTACGTGTCATCGATAATGATTTTTCAAATACCATTGGCGACATTACCGCTGAACCAATTGAAACATATGCGCCACCATTTAAGTTGGATACGCTATGTGCAAATTGCAAGAAATCACGTTCTGCTGTCCGACCCACCGCAGAGCCCGTATTTAATGGGTGAACATAATGTATGTCATGGCCGAACATAGGGTGGCTTGTGAATGGAATGCCTAAGCGATATGCAGCCGCTTGCAAGCCATATTCTTTGTATGGATGAGGTATCTCCATTACCCCCGATGGAATATCAAACGTATTCAGTGCATTCAGTAAATCCGACGCTGCTCCTGCGTGTTCTGATTCTGGGGATATTGCAGCATGTAGTTCCTCTCGCGATGGAACATCCAGTTGTTCATTCTCCACCATCGCACCAACTGACTCACCATACCCTAAGCCACGATAGGCACCGACTAATAAAGCCAAATTAAGATAATAGCCTGTTTCTTCCCAAGTCCCGAAAGAACCAGTCTTCATGTTTTCTTTCACTTCTTCACTGCTCTTGCCCTGAAATGCGAATTCCCAATCGTGAATTATTCCTGCGCCGTTTGTGGCAATATGAGTGAACCAGCCAGTCTCCAATAACTTAATAATTACAGGAGCAAGGCCATTTTTAATTGCATGAGCGCCGAAGACCAGCATCCGAGATTTGCTTTTTTCACGAGAAATACGTAACCGTTCGCTCAATTCACCTACAATTTCCTGTGCCATGGGGGACAGATCGTCTACAGCATCTGTGGGTTTTACATGAGTGGACTCGATTTCCACCTTATTATGGCGTTCAGATAAGGGTTTTAGCTTAACTTTTTTACGGTCAAATTGTTCAAAAGGCATAGGTTAAGTGTGCTTTCCGGGTTGTGATCTATAGATCATAAAGCTTTTATACCGCCCCCTGCAACTTAGTTTAAATATTGGAGCTAAGGAGGTAAGTCTATATAGAGTAAATGTTTAATAAAGTATTGAAATATCGTAATGTAACGATATATAATAATGTTATGAAAACAGTCAATCAAAATCTATTATCCCTCGATGCTATGGCTATGGCAGCCGAATGTTTAAAAACCCTTGCCCATCCTCACAGGTTACGGATGGTCCAGATGCTACTTGAAAGTGAATACAGTGTTGGTGAATTGGCCAAAGCTTGTGGAATCGCTAGTCACATGGCATCAGAACATCTCGGGAAAATGAAAGATCGTGGCTTACTCGCTGTCGAGCGGCGTGGCCGTAAAGTGTATTACTCTGTTGCTGAGACCGGACTCGTTAGCATTATGGGATGCATAGAAAAACGATTTGGCGAATCCGAAGCTTAGTAGGAAAGGAAAATATTATGAACATTCAATCGATTGACGCTCTAAAAGCTTAAGAAACTCTCGATACCCTTACGCTTATCGATGTGCGAACAGTGGCTGAATACACTACTATGCACGCAGAAGGTGCGATCAACATTCCACTCGATGTGTTCAGTGATGAAAAACTCACTCCGTATAGAGGCAATGGGCCAATTGTCTTACTTTGTCAGGGAGGCTTTCGTGCTAAAACAGCCTGTCAAAAACTTGAGGACACCACGAATGTACTGATTGTGGAAGGGGGGACGCAAGCGTGGGAAGCAGCAGCGCTCCCTGTAGTTCATGGTAAAGCCACGATTTCTTTAGAGCGTCAGGTACGCATTATCGCTGGACTACTTGTTTTTTTGGGTGTGTGCTTTGGTTTTTTTGTACATCCAGCGGGATTATTTATAGCTGGATTTGTTGGAGCAGGACTTACCTTTGCAGGGATAACTGATACGTGTGCCATGGCCATTCTTTTAGCAAAATGTCCCTGGAATCAAACCTGATACATTTATTTCTTCTTCGGTTTTGATTTAGTCTTTGGCTTAGTCTTGAGTTTAGGCTTACGTTTAGTTTTTGCACGACGACGTGTTTTTGCGGGTATGTAATTGCGTAATTCATGCAGTTCGCCATAACACAGTAGCATATCGCCGCGTTTGATAATTTCGTCACCACGAGGATTTGGGACAACAGAGTTTCCGCGTGTTATGCTCATCACGTATACGCCACGCTCGGTTAAATCTGTGTCACGTAGTGCCTTTTTCTCTAGAGCAGGCATCTTATGCACCTTAAACTCTGCGATTCCATACCCACCTGTTAAACGCAGGCGATGTTTTAGATCTACATCCGGAAATTTCACACGTTGTTCAATGTCAGCGATAATCTCAGAAGCGATATCAATTCCTGTAGCTTTCTCAATGCCCTCTAAGCCAGGGGAGGAGTTAACTTCCAATACTTGTGGCCCTTCGTTTGATTCCAGCATATCAACACCCGCTACACGCAGGCCCAATATCTGTGCTGCACGAATCGCTGTACGCTCAAACTCTTCACTTAACTCAACCATTTTTGTGGAACCGCCTCGATGAACATTGCTGCGAAATTCACCAGGAGCTGCTTTACGTCGCATGGCCCCTACGACTTTATCGCCCACAACAAAGGCCCGCACATCAGTGCCATTACTTTCTTTTACAAACTTCTGTATGAGCACATTTTGTTTTGCGCTTTGCAATGTTTGTACAACCGCTTCGGCCATTTTGCTGGTCTCGGCCAATATAACACCCACGCCCTGCGTACCTTCCAGTAGCTTAACAATTACTGGTGGGCCGCCGATACGATCTATTGCAGGCATGATTTCATTTTTATCTTTTACGAATACGGTACTGGGTATGCCTATATCATGACGACTCAAAATTTGCATGGAACGCAATTTGTCACGTGAGTTTTTTATCGCATTGGATTCATTGCAAACATATGTACCCATTTGTTCAAACTGATTTACTACAGCGGTACCGAAAAAAGTGATGGAGGAACCTATGCGTGGAATAATTGCATCCTGGGTGCCTAAGCGACGGTGATTGTAGAAAATATCGGGCGTTTCATGTTCTACCATTAAGGAGAACTTCAACGTATCTAAAATACGCACTTTGTGCCCGCGACCCAACGCAGCTTCTTTCAATCGTCGCGTACTGTAGCTACGCGGTTGTCGACTAAGAATACCAATCTTCACGATTTATTCGTCCTTATGCACGCTTTTTTTTTGAGTTTTTCTTTACGGTGTATTTTGGTGACATCCACCAAGAAGTCCTTGGCCAGAGCTTCACGACCTATCAACATTCGAAAGTTCATTTTGGCACGGGAGTTTAGAGAAATTTCGATCTCTTTTTCAATTCCTCGGATAACAGCAGTGGTCTTCACAAAACACCGAATGGAATAATGGCCTGAGCTCGATCGGACCTTTGCCCATTTTACTACATGGGTCTGAACTTTCACTCGCTCCAGTTCAGGCTTTTGTTTGGCAATCACATAAAATTCAACTTGCCCATCAGGTAATTTTTGTAAACCCTCAACATGCAATGAGCTGGTATGGGCACCTGTATCGGTTTTTGCCAATAAGTCGTCAATTCCCCAGTCCGGTAATGCTACACGTGCGGATCGACCAATGATAGTCTTTTGTTTTGCTGCCATAGATACTTAAGTCCCATCTCAATACAAGTTAAAAGGAACCAACAATCTTAGCATAAAAGGGATAGTCAGGAACAGAGTAGCATTCGATATGATTGCCCTTAGAAAGGTCAAAAACCATAAAAACGCGTATTTTTCAGGGATTCTTACTTGAGAAAAACCTTCGTTGAATGATAGGGTTTCAGTGCTGCGGAGGGTACTATGTCAGAACAATTATTGGAAGAACGTGTGGGTAAACGCCTGCGTGCATTAGGCGCGACGATTGCAACAGCTGAGTCATGCTGCGGTGGGCTTATATCCCATAGAATCACCAATGTTAGTGGTTCATCCGATTATTTTGCCGGGGGAGTTGTGTCCTACAGTAACGAGTCCAAATTAAAAATGCTCGATGTCGAAAAGTCTTCTCTTGAAAAATATGGTGCCGTCAGCGATATTGTTGCAATAGAGATGGCTCAAGGGGCCCGTCGCGCGTTTCTTGCCGATTATGCTGTGTCCGTGACAGGAATTGCTGGGCCTACCGGTGGTAGCGATGATAAGCCAGTTGGGCTAGTCTATGTGGGGGTAGCATCCCCTTCCGGTATTCGTGTGGAACGGTGTGTCTTCGAAGGCGATCGCGATCAGGTAAAACTGCAAACGGCCGATAAAGCCCTTAGCCTTCTTTTGGAGGTCACTGAATGAGCCAAGCCGGTTTTGCACATTTACATTGCCACACGGAGTACAGCGTGCTCGACGGTGCTTGTAAAATTAAAGAAATCCTGCAAAAGTGTCGTGACTTTAATATGGACTCCTGCGCGATTACGGACCAC
>CALLLL010000313.1 GCA_938082445.1 uncultured bacterium | reverse complement strand
GATTGCATCATCAATGGCAACATCATGAATGGCCTACTCAGTGGAAGTAAAGAAGGCGGTGGGTCAGTTCATTTAAAAGGTAGTGACTACATTCGTATTGCTGACAACCAAATTGTAAATCCAAAATATAGAGGGATTCATATTGAAGGCGGTGAAGCCTGTGTTGTAAGCGATAACACCATTGCTGAACGCGATGAAGCTCAAATGATTAGCGCTATTGAGGTATCGGGTAAAGCCCAAGGACATTTGGTTCAGGACAACTTGCTTCGTTCTTCATTAAGGTCCCCCATAGACGTTCAGACTGGCTCTGCACAAGTCCGCGAAAATGTAATCCAAGTTATTAAAGCAAAACCTGCTGCGGAAAAAGCACCTGAAAAACCATAGAATCCTGTATAGCATTGCATTCATTGCATTTTTTCAGGCATGATCTACAGATTATAGTATTTATTATTTCCGCGACTTTTGGAGACCTTTCATGGCGGATAAGCCTAAACGTGCATTAATAACCGGATTAACCGGGCAAGATGGCTCATATTTAGCCGAAGTGTTACTGGAACAAGACTACGAAGTGTATGGAGTTGTGCGCCGTTCCAGTACCGAGACGTTCGAACGAATTCACCATATCAAAGACCAAGTTACTTTGGTTCAAGCAGATTTAACAGACCAAATCTCCATGTTGGACGCGGTTGACGAGATTCGTCCAACCGAAGTATACAACCTTGCTGCCCAATCCTTTGTTCCCACTTCATGGAAGCAACCTATTTTAACGGGCGATGTGACTGCATTGGGGGTAACGCGTGTTTTGGAAGCCATTCGCATGGTGGACAAATCCATTAAATTCTACCAAGCTTCTTCCAGTGAGATGTTTGGTAAAGTGCAAGAAGTTCCTCAAACGGAGCGTACCCCACTCTATCCACGCAGCCCTTATGGTGTTGCAAAAGTCTATGGTCACATGATTACCATCAACTACCGTGAGAGTTACGATATGTTTGCATGCTCTGGAATTTTATTTAATCACGAGTCTCCTCGCCGAGGCCTTGAGTTTGTTACACGTAAGGTGACTGATGCCGTCGCCCGCATCAAATTGGGCATGGCCAACGAATTACGATTAGGTAACCTGGACGCTAAACGCGATTGGGGTTATGCCAAAGATTATGTGCGTGCCATGTGGATGATGCTCCAACAAGACTCTCCGGACGATTATGTGATCTCCAGCGGTGAAATGCATACCGTACGCGAGATGTGTGAAATTGCCTTTGGGCATGTTGACCTGGATATGAACGATTATGTGGTAGTAGATCCAAAGTTCTACCGTCCTGCCGAAGTGCAGCAATTGCTTGGTGACAGCAGTAAAGCCAATGAAGAGCTTGGTTGGAAGCCTGAAGTTTCGTTTAAAGATCTCATCACCATGATGGTGGGTGCGGATCTGAAGCGATTGCGCTAATCAAAGAAAGCCCTGGCCCGTGAGTATATATACTTTCGAAGAACATTATGTGCCACGGATGTGGGGAGGCGATGGATTACGCCGCTTCTATGGAAAGCCGACTCCGGATGAGACCATCGGTGAAGCGTGGCTTATCTCCGATCACCCCCACCACTCCAGTATTATCAATCGTGGCCCTGAAAGCGGAAAATGCTTGCACGAATTGCTCAATGAACAAGCTGAACAAATCTTAGGCGGACGCTCAGGCTTAACTGTACATGGCCGTTTCCCTTTACTGCTGAAAATTCTCGATGCGCAGCGTGATTTATCCATTCAAGTTCACCCTGATGATGCACTTGCAGCTGAACTGGGAGAAAACGATATTGGTAAAAATGAGATGTGGCATATCTTGCATGCCAAGCGTGACACGGTCTTATATTGTGGGCTAACCAAAGATTTTAACCCTTCCCAATTGGAATCCACCATCAAAAGCAATCACATTGCAGATTACCTGAAAACATTGCCTACTCAACAAGGTAAATCTGTGTTCGTTCCCGCGGGGACTATCCACTCTATCGGAGCAGGGTGTGTGCTGGCAGAAATTCAACAGAACAGTGATTTAACCTACCGCATCGATGATTGGGGACGTGTACAAACCAACGGCACCCCGCGCGAATTGCATCGCGACAAAGCCTTCAAAGCGATCCGCTATCCCAATACGCATCCAGGAACAACGCCTATGCATAATTATTTGGGACCCGATGAGAATACAACAATCCAAATTTTAGCGGCTTGCGAACATTTTGCGACAGAGGAATTGTTATTGAATGGGCCCTACCGCGGTGCTTCACGCGGAGACACCTTCCACATCTTCTTGGGAAAGACCGGTGCAACTACATTATCTGCGGATGGTGATGTGGTGGTCTTGGCTCCCGGACAAGCGGCATTGGTTCCTGCTCACGTAGACAACATCCAATTGCAGGGCGAGAGCACCTTGCTTCATTACTATGTACCTGATGTGGAAGAAAATATTGTCGCCCCACTGAGTGCAGTGGGCTATTCGACAGAAGATATAGAGCGATTACTCTATTAAGCTTGACTTAATTTAAAGGCATCGAAACTGATAGCTTTATCCATCAGCATCACGGGAATGTCATCACGAATCAAGTAGCAATAGACTTGATCTTCACGTACCAATGCACCATCAATGGCATCTTCTACCACTTCGCCTTCACGATCCTTTACAGTTCCTGCCTTAATCGCAGCATTAATTTTATCCAACGTAGCGTCGTCGGCCAAGCTTAATGAAGCTTTTGTTTCTGGACAAACGAGAAGGTCGAGTAGTTCTGGTGCAATCATCTATACAACTCCTGAATGGGTAGTGACTTAAGTAGTATGTCTATTTTAACGAATAGGCTCGTTTGATACCAGCCTTATCCTTTTGATAATTCACGGGCAATGGCCGCAAATTCTTCCAATTCCAACGTTTGGGGACGTCGGGAGGCATCGATGCCTGCATCTTCGATGGCTTGAGCAGCCTGCTCGGCTGGGAAGTCCAAATTTCCGGATTTAATGAGTGAGTTTCGTAACGTTTTACGCCGCATACTGAAAGCTACATTGATTACCTTGGTAATTAATTCCTTATCTACATCGGGAAATAAGGGTTCTTTTCGATTTCGCAGCCGCACAATTGCGCTATCTACTTTAGGTTGGGGCTTGAAACACGATGCTGGAACCTTGTGCACGATATCCACATCAGCATGTAATTTACCGGCCAACGCCAATTTACCGTAGTCGGAAGCCCCAACGTTGGCCACCATACGTAATCCAACTTCTTCTTGCACCATAACCACCATGCGCTCAAAAAAGAGCGGGGATTCCCAAAAATGGAACAAAATTGGGGTTGTTATGTAATACGGCAGGTTTGATACCAGCTTTAATTGCTTGTGCTCGGGCAAAAATTCTTCTACAAGTTTAGATACTTCGTGATTCAGTATATCGCCTCGAAATAGGGTGATATTATTCACCGTATCGAATTGATCCTGTAGGCAAGGCATAAAGGAACGGTCAATTTCGACAGCCAATACACGGTTGGCGTGTACATGTAAACGCTTGGTCAGGGCGCCTAGTCCAGCCCCCACTTCAACCACATCGTCTTCATCCGATAAAGCTGCGGCATCGGACATAATCCGGTTTATATTTTCATCCAACAACAAGTTTTGTCCCAAGGACTTTTTAAACTCGATGCCGTATTGCTCAATCCAATCGCGTAATGCCATTGTGTTCCTTTCAGTGGTGTTTGCCCTATTATCCCAAATATCAGCACAGTGAGTACAGCAATTTGATTGAAGATGGCTTCTGCCCTTGTTATGATTGGGTCATGCCAAAGCTTATTATCGAACAACCCGGTGTTCCGGCCATGACGGTAGACTTAAAAGATGCTGAAACTTCTTTTGGTCGAGACCCGGATAACACCATTGTACTCATCGCAGACGAGATCTCGCGTCACCACGCAACTGTGCGTTTGGTTAAAGAGCAAACCTATCTCAATGATCTTAAAAGCTTGAACGGT
>CALLLL010000312.1 GCA_938082445.1 uncultured bacterium | reverse complement strand
TAATACAGCACTTATTTCGGACACATCATCCTCCCAATCATTTCATATATAGTAATCGTTTTGTCTTCTGTTACTATCTCAGGCTAGAGCAGACCCTAATCAAAAGTCAAATCATACTACCTCATTTATCGATTAAGTATTCTAATACACTCTTTTAGAATATGTTTAAGGTATACTCGTCTTAAATATAACTTTTCGAAAGGTCGTATGATGCTAAGCTATAGGTATATTGAGTTTTTCTGCGTCGTTTTCACACTATCCCTCTTCGCACCGCTTGGTTCCGCCTTGGAGCCCTACGCAGATAAACCTACAGCCTTTGTAAATGTTTCTGTCATCTCGATGGCCAATGAAACTGTATTAGAGCATCAAACCGTGCTCATCAACGATGGAAAGATTGTATCAATTGGGCCAATGGATGCGACTAAAGTCCCCCGAAAAGCCACCAAAATAGATGGTGAAGGTAAGTATCTAGTACCCGGGCTAATCGATTTGCATGCACATTTCTTCGCTGGAAGAAAAGGCAACATGGAGTTACTACCAATCTATCTCAATCAAGGCGTGACCACTCTTCTGAATATGAAGGGATCAAAAGGCATCCTGACAATGCGCGAGCAGGTGGATTCCGGAGAAGTGTTGGGACCCGAAATTTATACCACCACGCCCATTCTTGGCAATGCTTCACCGTATCCCGCTACGTTTGATGAAGCCGTTACGTTAACAAAACAATTTCATGCAAAAGGGTATGACTTTGTTAAGGTATATAATCAGATTCCCGCCGAAGGATATCGAGATATTATTGAAACAGCCGAAAAACTCGACTTCCCTGTTGTCGGGCATGCAGTGCGCTCTGTAATGCTGGAAGGTGTATTGAACGCAAAGCAAGACCTCGCCCATATGGAAGAAATTATTTATGGGTATTTCCCCGATGAACTAGACGAATCCAAAATACCGGAGCTCACTCAACACATAAAAAACTCCGGGATTTCCATCATTGCAACACTAATTGCCTATCACAACATAATCCGTCAAATCGATGATATTGAATCGATGATCAATTCTCCAGGCGTCTCAGAACTACCGACCTCGTTGACCAGAAGTTGGCAGGCCGAAAACAATACTTATTTGAAACGATTTAGCCCAGAATCGAATGAGGCATATCTACGCCCTTCCTTTGCATTTATACAGAAGCTCACCAAAGCGTTTCATGAAGCAGGCATCCCTATTTTAATGGGCACAGATGCTTGCATATCAATTGTAGTTCCGGGCTATTCAGCCCATGACGAGCTTCAAGAATTGGTCGATGCTGGGCTAAGCCCTTATGCTGCAATGGCTTCTGCAACCCGTGAAGCAGCCATATTTTTAAATGCAGAACATGAAATTGGCACCATCGAAGTGGGAAAAAGGGCTGATCTCTTGTTATTAAATGCCAATCCCCTTGAAAACATTGAACATACGAGAAAGATCGAAGGCGTGATGACACGAGGAAAGTGGCTCCCCAAGCAATAGTGGCTAATCTCCCTAAACCAGTGGTCCAACTTAAGTTGACACTGTTTCCCGGCATTTGGTATGATGTCGCACTAATTTGGACTCTAGCACACCCAGACTGTGCCTAAACATAAGTATAACCATTTGAACTAAAGGATAGACATGGCTAATCTCAAATCTCAAAAGAAGCGTATTCTCACTAATGAAATTGCTCGTCAACGCAATGTTAATATACGCTCTCGTATGAAAACCTTCATCGCAAAAGCCGATGAAGCCATCGATTCTAAAGATGCTGAAGCTATCAACGCTTCACTTTCCCCAGCTCTTAGTGAAATTGACTTAGCCAAGAAAAAAGGTGTGATCCACGCCAATAGTGCTGCACGTAAAAAAGCACACTTGCAACATGCTGCGGCTGTTGCCCTTAAAGGCTAGTCACACACTCGACTAAATGTACTTTAAACCGCAAGCGTTCTACGCTTGCGGTTTCTTTGTGCCTACTTGTCAATTGAATAGATGTACATGATGGATGAATTGTCATCGGGTATAAAATAGAGTTTCAATGTTCCATCGGCCTCACCATGTACGTAAAAAGGGTTTTGATTCATCACCCGCCCCTTTTTAGAGTACAAAGAAATAGGTGCTGTCCATTGAATGGCCCAATTGCGGATATCCACTAAGGCCAATCCCCCCACCGAGACCTTACCCACAGCCTTATTGGACCCTCGATATCCACTCACCCCACCCATGATCAAGAAATCGGTCCCTCGTACCCATTGCCCATCCTGATAATCAATAAAGTGGTTTGGATTCATGACTTTTTCGGGGGAATCAGGATTCTGGACATGGCCTTTCTTATTTAGAGCCCATCGATATATCCGCCGAGAGCCCCAACTCACCCCGATTAGCTCTTTGCGTGAAGGGACTGAAACGATCCCACCAATATGATCATTAAATCGAAACATTTCCTGGGCATCAAATGAGTCGGGGTCTACACGATAGATGACTGTAGAACTATCGGGGCGGTATTCCGCCACTGCAACCCATATATATTTCCCGTCAAAGTCTATGCCGCTTGGATGGTAGGCAGGCCCGTCACCCAGCTCAAGTGAACGCAATAGCTTCCCATTCATATCCAGTTCGAAAAGATACCCATGCCCTTTGCCTTCGCGCTTATTGATCGTTTTCACCGAGGATAAATATAGTTTATCACCGATTATGGTCATTCCTTGTGGATGGTGGGTGTCAAAGGACAGCGATACGTTTTTCTCCAAAGTGAAATCGGTATCTTGTCCAATTGATTGAAGCGAATGGAGCCAGTTGGGCTCTTGCGCATGGCCATTGGGGGTTAGAATGGCAGCCAAGCACACAATCAGTGCCATTGGAGTGTATAGAGACTTCATTTAGCCCTGCTTTCCTCACAGTTTTTTACATTTGCATAGATCGTCGCATAAAAATACGCTATACTTATCGTTCGACTCAAACATTACTACTCGCAACTGTAAAGGAGCAATTCATGCGGATTCAACTTCTACTGGCTTCGTTCATCGTAGCTTTAACCCCTTTTGTCGCCTCGGCAGCCCCGGATGTCGCTGAAGGGCAATGGATCAATCTCTTCGATCAAGAAACCACTTTTGGCTGGACCAATATCGGCGATGTCGAATGGACTGTCAAAAACAAAACCATGAAATACGACCCTGACAAAGGCCGTAACGGTATTTTGACCTCGGTCAATGGTACTGGTGGTATGCTCGCAACCACAAGCCCTTTCACTAACTTTGAGTTAAATGCACGTATTCGCGTAAGCCCAGGTGCTTCAGCGGGTCTTGTATTTCGGGCTGCTTTAGGTGGTCACCCCACTGAAAACGGTTCCTCTATTGTGTGGTTAGCTACAGACAAAAAAGATGAAGCTGAGTTTAAACAAATTCATGTAGTGGCTAACGGAGATAATGTAAAGATCACTGTTAACGGGAAAAAACCTGAAGAAGTAAAACTGTATGGCGATAAGCATGAAGGAAGTGTTATCGGCAAAAATTCCAAAGGGTATATTGGTATTCTCTACCACCACAACCAAAACGCAGTGGTTGAAGTCTCCGAAGTTAAACTTCGCCCATTGGGTCTCACTTCTATATTTGATGGCAAGACACTTGATGGCTGGAACATCATTCCTGATCGCCCTTCGAAATTCACCGTGATTGATGGTGCACTCAATATTAAAGACGGTAACGGCCAAATCGAAACCGCAGGACAGTACAAAGACTTCGTGCTTCAGCTTGATGTCATTGCGAATGGTAAAGAATTAAATAGTGGTGTGTTTGTTCGTGGCCCTGAAGGCATTTTCTGGAAAGGCTACGAATCTCAATTGCGTAACCACTGGCAAAAAACGTTCCGTACCAAACCTGTTGATTATGGTACTGGCGGTAACTATGGTAATCAATACTCACGCATCGTCATCCCTACGGATGGTGAGTGGTTTACCAAAACGGTTGTACTGGATGGCAACCACATGTCCGTATGGATCAACGGATATCAAACAAGCGACTTTTATGACACCCGTGTCGTCAATAGTCGTAGCGATGGTAAATACGGATATGTTTCCAAAGCCGGTACCATTCACTTACAAGGCCATGACCCAACCACAGACCTTTCATTCAAGAACATCAATGTTCAAGAAAACTAAGCACCTATAAAATTAAAAGCCTCCGCAATTCGTATGAAATTGCGGGGGCTTTTTAAATTTTTACATACTATTCAGCAGGTTTGCGGTTGATTTGAACCTCAAAAGCCCAATCGTCGTCATCGTCCTCCACCACCTCGGATTCTGGTGTGAGGGACACATAAATATCTTCGCCTCGCACCTCAAGTAAATGCCTGCGCAATGGAGCTGAGTTCTGATTCAAGCATTCGCCACTTCGAATATTGTATATCCATCCATGCCTAGGGCAACGTACCTCATCCCCTTTAAAAGGGGCGCACGTTAAATCAAAGTTATTGTGTTTACATCCGATTTCCGTTGCCCAAAAGGTACCATCCGGATCTTTTACAATGGCTACAGGCTTTGCGACAATGGAAAAAGATTTAATCCGAGTTTCGGAAAAATCCCCCACCTTGGCGAGTTTAATAAATTGGGGCAATGAATCATTCATGGCCCGAATCATACCATGATAGGATGACATTGTAACAATTCCGACAAGTTCATATAATACGAGTACTCAATCCAAAGGAAAGCTCATGCGAATTCGTTTAAGTATACTAATCTTGATGAGTACAACATTTTGCTGTTGGACCTCTACATATTCCGATGATTTTGATCACCAACTAAAGCAAGCCAAAGATTCTCTTGAGGACGCTAATTTTGATGGCGTGATAGGCTTGTACATTAATCAACAATATTTATTTTGGGAATTTGGTGCTGCTCGAAATAACCCTACTCCTCCAGAAGACACGCAAGTTGATATAAACTCCATTACCAAAACGGTCACCGCTGCAATGGTGCTTCACTTAGTATCCACAGGCAAATTGGAACTAACCACAACCGTAGGTGAGGTTTTCCCGGAAATACCAGACGATAAGAAAGCAATCACGGTACACCAACTGCTCACTCATACTTCAGGACTAAGGAGTTCTATGGGTACGGATCCTGAAAAGCTTAAAAAGGAAGACTTTTTAAAGCGTGTTGCTCGAAAAAAACTGCGTAGTGAGCCAGGTGAGACTTTTCATTATTCCAATGTAGGCTATTCAGTTCTTGCTGCAATCCTAGAGGAACGCAGCGGATTATCGTACGAAGAATATCTTCATACATTCATCAATGATGTTGCCGCATTGAAGAGCTCGGGGTATGATACTGTTTTTGATCCGAAAAAAGGCCTACGATCTCGCCGTGGGCACGATATTAAGAAAGTAAGTTGGGGTGGGCATCCTCCCTACTGGAATCTCATTGGAAATGGTGGATTAATTTCCACCCCCAAAGAGTTTCTGCATTTTCTACAAGCGTGGCGAGCAGGCTCATTCGGGGGAGTCGAATCCTTTAATCAGGCCATCATCCGGCAAACGCCTGAGCCCGCTGCCGGCCGATATTATGGGTATGGCTTGACTGTTCAAGACTCTGCACATTTTGGGCAATCGTACTGGCATGATGGTGGGAACAACATTTACACCGCGTTATGGCGAATGTATGAAAACGATGATCGGATATATTTCACCGCTGCTACAGACAATAAGCATAGCGATGCATTTAAAGCTATGCGAATATTAATTACCCACCTAGAGCCCAGTATAAAGCCCAATAATTAGACAAGTTCTACGCACAACCAGTATCATATACAACTTAATCAACCATCTACGGAAGACCCTATGAACTTAGAAGATATAGAGCAAAATGCCCTAACCTACCTCGGCCAAGTCACCAATCCATTGGTGCAAGTGTCAGTTTTGTATGACCATGTTAAATCAAAGGCAGATGAAGAAATCTTTTCATTGCATGACTTCACTGAGTTCCTTAAGCAACATGAACTCATAAAGTTTATGGACCCTTTATCGTTAACAACCAGCCAAGTAATGGCTGAATCACTGGAAGCTTCTGGTTTAACATCTTCGCCATGCTCAATACTCGCCTCACGCGTACCCAGCTCACAAGATTTAGCCGCTTCTATGGTGGAACAATTGGCCTCCATGACTGCTGCACTTACCGCAGCTTTGGGCGAAGCCCGATCCATTGGCGATACTGAAAAAGCCCATAACGTCTACAACACTCTAGAGCGTATAAAGGCCCTTGAAGAAAAACTTATTTCTTTCACGAAATCCTCCTAACAAAGCGCTCGCTGTTCACAAGATGTTTTACGCACATGCACTTCATGACTTTCCAGACATAAACTAAAGCCGCGTTTAGGAATAGTTTTTATCAGTTTGTCGCGTTTGGGGACAATGAGCTCTATTGCTTTTTTCAGTTTACGTTTTTGAAAATGGATTTGGTTCTGCTCAACTACACTATCGCCCCATAATGCTTCATAAATATTTGCATAGCCCACACATTGACCAGCATGTTCTGCCAGTAAATACATTAATTGATATTGCTTTTCTTGTAACCGAATCGATGCACCATCCAACATGATCTCCCCTGGTCTGGTTTCATCTACCAACAGAACAGGTGCTGTTGATTCATGTACAGCTGAATCCCATCGAGGCATAGCTTGTTTAGCCGGTGTTTGTTTTTGAGTTTCACGAAATGCATTTTCTTTAATCTGCTTAACTTCATCTGAAGTCAGCCACAATTCCAGGACGCCCGCCGATGCCTCGACGAGCGCCTGGGGGGTGTGGAGTCCTTGTTTAACAAGGGCAGAAATAGCCTTGCGAGAGATGCCCGTTCCCACCACAGGGACTAATTTCAGGGCTTCTTCTTGCACCCCATGCTTCACTCGCAAGGCCAACGATTCCAGCCTAGACACGCATTGCTCATGGACGCCTGAAGCACGCGCAATAGAAGCCATCGCTTCCAGCAGCCACGCGTGTTGCCCAACCAAGCTCAATACCTGTCCTGCCATCGTTTTATAGTTTCGCTCAATTTTTCTCATGGGCCATTGCTCAATCCATGCTTGCAATATAAGCGCAGCCTTCACTCCCCTGACATCTTCAAAATACTGGGTGCCGTTATCGTTGCAAAACTGACTCAATGGAGTGTCGTTTTCTGCGCAATACTCCGGTTCATATTCACGCAACTCTTCCAAATAACATTGGCTCTCATATTCAGACTTGTATAACGAGACCAAATAATTACGGCCATCTTCACTTAGTGCTGATGCCAACAACACATCCAATTCAGTCCAATTGCGATTTTGTGAATTGCGAACCCACTCTTCCATTGATTGTGCTGTCGAAAGACTCACGCCATTGGAAGCCACAGCTGCTCCTAATGGAGTGGCCTGTAAGGTCCCTGCTTCGTCTTCTATCATGATGGTTCCAGAATCGATCCCTCGAAACAGCGCTGTAGAAACATGACGTTCAACTTCTTCAAGTGTGTACTCTTCTTCCCAGACCCACTTCCCGGTTATGGTCTCTGAAAAAAAGTCGAACAACTCTTGCTCACAAGTGCACTGCAATGAGGCAACAAGAAGAAGTATTTCATTTTCCAAGGTTTCCGGTTCTAAACGTGGTTGTATCGCTTCGCGATCCCCTTGAATATATCGTTGCCACAACGTTTCTTTATCGTAGGCACTATTCGCAATTAATATTGATCGCCCAAACGATGCTTCGCTCCCATATCGGCCTGCACGTCCTCCCATATTTTCATATTCGCAGTGCAGAATGGGTGCTTTCCATGGCATCCCCAATCGTTTGTCATAACACCACTTTTCGGGTGAAATAAACACATTACATGTCGGTAAGTTCATCCCCACAGCCAACGTACTGGTGGAAACCAAAATTTTAAATTCCTGGTTACGGTACCCTTCCTCTACCACTGCTCGTTCTTCAGGGGTTAGATCCGCACTGTGAAAGGCTACTCCGGATTGTAAAGTTTCCAATAACATTTCCTGGCAAACCGTTTTTTCCATTCCAGCCAACACTTCCAAGGCCATCTTAGCGGGCTCCCCCCCTATTTCCTCCGCAAGACGTTGTGCGCCATACCGTGTTTCATGTTTTGACTTCACAAACACCAGGCAGCTTTCCCCCTTAGAGGATAAGTCCCGCACAGCTGAAACCAATACTTCACCCGAGTTATCATCGCCGCATATTTCGCCAAGGCTCTCTTCCGCCTCGCCATAATCATTATAAGTGCAAAATCGAAAAGTTCCGTTATGCAAGACCCCATACCGTAGCTCTACTGGACGGCGATCATGGCGCAACAAACTAGCCCCCATCCAATCCGATAAACGCTCTGCAAATCCGATCACAGCAGACAAGCCAATCATTCGGCAGGACGATTGTTTTAAACGGGTTAAAAGTAGTTCTATTCCACTACCACGTTCAGGATCCGATAAAATCTCCAGTTCATCTGCGATAACCAATTCCAATTCGGCCACACGCTCAGGACGCCGTACCAACAATTGAATCAGCTTTTCATACACAACAATAGCTATGGAAAAATCACCATTCTCCAACAATGCATCATTTTCTCGGTGATCC
>CALLLL010000311.1 GCA_938082445.1 uncultured bacterium | reverse complement strand
ATAAGGCATAACATTCCCCCACTTTATACAAACTCTCCACAGCAAATTCGGATTGAGGAAATTTTTCCACCACCCGCAAAAAATGAAGTACCGCTTCGGAGAATTCGCGTGATTCCATTTGCAGTGTTCCCAGCAAAAATGCCGCATCCCCGATCAGCATCGTAGGATTCTTCACCTGCAATAATGATGTTAACTCAGCCTTGGCTTCAGCAATGGCTTTTCGTCCAATTAAACTCACCGCTAACTTATACTGGGCTTGTTGCGCATAGGGAGTTTCCGGTGCAGAAGCCATCACATGACGGAACAACTTTTCGGCTTCGGGATTATTTTTCTTATTGAGTAAGCAATTGGCCTTAAGATAATCCAAACCAGGACGCAGAGGAGATTTTGGATATTGCTTTAAAAAGGCATCAATCGATGCGATGGACTCATCGTATTTTTTATCACGATACAAGGACCACGACAAACCATAGCCTGCTTTTCGAGCATAGGCAGATTTCGGATACCGTGAAGTTAAAGTTCGATACGACTTAATGGCTGATTCGTGCCAACCCAATTTATCATAGGATTCACCAGCGCGATACAAAGCTTCCATTTTCAATGCATCTTTCACCTTAGCATCGTCAGCAATTGCTGTGAACATTAACGCTGCTGGCTCATATTGCTTTTGAGCAACATGCACAACCGCCAATTGATAACGACCAAATGCTGCATAACTGGATGCACTAGCTTCTTTCAATAACCGCTCGTACGATTGAACGGCTGCCGGCCAATCTTTAGTTTCAGTGAAGAGTTTGCCTAAATAATACAACGCTTCACCTTTGGTATTGATATCTTTTGCATTGCCGACAACTGCGGCCAATTTTTCTTGTGCAGGCGCATATTTTTTTAAGCGATAAAGAGCGACCCCTTCACGGGCTTGTAGTCTTGGCAAGAAACTCGATTGCGGATAGGCCTTGGCTAATTGATCGAATGACTTAAGCGCTTCATCGTATTTTTTCTGCGCGTAATAGGCTTCCCCTAAACGGTATAAAGCCGTCTCACGCGATTTACCTTCAGGATATTTTTCAAGATAGACCTTGTATTGAGTAACCGCATCGTTATAGAGACCACGACTCAATAAACCATTGGCAAAATCAAACTGAGATTGATCCGCCTCCTGAGCCCAAGAGCCCATAGCCATAAGCACCATAGCACACAGAAGAACTATCCGTCGCATTAAGCCCCCTCCTGCTCTTCACCCGGCAAAGTCGCAAAAGACACATTGGATATATCAGCCAATTTACAACAATCCAGAATGGCCAATGCCACCCCTAAATTGGCATCCTTATCCCCTCGAATAATTACCGTTCCCCCGGGAAAATGTTCTGAAACACGCAATAAGATATGTTGTAGCTCTTCGATATCAACCACCTTATCGTTCAATATGATGGAGCCATCTTCCTTCAAATTCACAAAAATTTCACCTTGAAGGCGTTCGCTCTGCAAACTGCTGGCAGCGGTGGGGAGCTCAATGTCCACTTCAGTTTCCAATGTAGAGTACACGGAGGTCGTCATGAAAAACACCAGTGTTAAAAACACGATGTCAATCAATGGTGCCATGGGGATTTGTTCCCCTTCATCGGCTGATGGTCGTCCGAACTTCATTGTTCTTCATTCCGGTAACGCATGATCAGTTCAACAAATTCACTGGCCTGTGATTCAATCAGGGCCACCACTTTGATGACACGTCCGCGTAAGTAGTAATACATCAATAATGCAGGAATCGCGAGCAATAGACCCGCTGCGGTAGTAATCATAGCTTCAGAGACATTCAAGGCCATCGTAAGCCCTTTGACCTGAGAGTTATCAAGTGCAATCGCCGCAAATGCTCCAATCATTCCCCATACAGTCCCCAGCAGTCCCAATAACGGGGCAATTGCACCCACGTTATTCATATAGGAAACTCGTTGCCACAATTGAGTCGCACCGCGCTCGCCCTCACTCTCCATGGCTTCTTGAATAATATAGCGTTCCTGATCGGCGACACGAAGGCCCGAATACAAGACCTTGGCCATCAATTCATGTCGACCGTCGCACAATTTAGTTGCTTCATAAAACTCACCAGCCCGAATTTGATTGGCGACTTGTTTTAAGAGCTTTGAAGGGGCTTCACGACGTGTTGTCACAGTTAAGAAAAGATACATCGCTAAAATTAACGTCAAAAATGCCAGTACAATAATGACTTTAAGGATTACGCCTCCATTTTCAATGGTATCGCGTAAGGTCATCATATCTTTGTTCGCTAAAATCGTGTCGCTTGGACTCGTCTCCGATTTATCAACAGATACAGTCGGGGATGCTGGAGCAGCTTCTGCTGGGGGATCTTGTGCCATTGCTGGCATAAACGCCCACAGACACAGCCCTAAACAACTAATAATTCGTAAAAAACGTACCTTCATGATGTTCCTCTCGCTAAGAATCTATAACACCCGTTAATTTCAATATAGATCTATAGTTCATGACTAGGTTAATCCCCCTGGACATGAAAAAGTTTCCTTATGCAGCCATGTACAAAGAAACTGTCTAGCCTAATATTCCGCCACCTCCGGAGCTCAACCGAATGCCTTGAAGCATCATATTGAGTTCCTCTGGATTCTCTGATGTATTGATACCCTCTTCAGGGCTAATTAACTTTGCACGAATCAATCCGTGTAAGCTGTCATTAAAGGTTTGCATACCGATTTCACGCCCTTGCTGAATTGCGGACTCCAATTGGGAGTGGCGTCCTTCACGAATCAACAAACGCATCGCAGGAGTGTCCATCAACAGTTCTACACATGGAACCCGTCCACTTCCATCCATACGCTGCATAAGACGCAAACACATCACTGCACGTAGATTCTGCGACAACTGAGACAAGACCTGATCTTTCTGATCTACAGGGAACATATCAATAATTCGATCTATCGTCTGCTTGGCATTGGATGTATGTAATGTACTAAAAACCAAATGACCAGTTTCAGAAGCAGAAATTGCTGCTTGGAAGGTTTCCAAGTCTCGCATTTCCCCTACCATTAATACATCAGGATCCTGGCGCATGGCCGCTTTTAATGCACTACCGAAGTCAGCAGTATCGATTGTAATTTCACGCTGATTTACGACGGCCTTTTTATCTTGATGAATAAATTCAATCGGATCTTCAATAGTCACAATATGGCATTTACGGCGCTCATTGATATGGTCCAAAATGGACGCCATCGCGGTCGACTTACCACTGCCCGTTGTACCAGTTACCAGTACCAATCCTCGGACATATTCTGCCAATTGAAGCGTAGCTTCGGGAAGCATCAATTCATCAAAGGATTCCATTTTGGTCTTGATTCGACGCATTACCAAGGACACTTGACCGCGTTGGCGGAATATATTTACACGAAAACGGCCAACACCCTTTTCAGTAAACGCTAAATCAATCTCACCCTTTTTCAAAAAGAAGCGCATCTGCTCTTCATTGAGCAAAATTTCAACAAAGCTTTCCACATCCTGAGGACTCACGACCATTTCATGCTGCGGCTCAACTTCACCATCGATTCGATAATACGTAGGACAACTCGACTTCAAATGGATATCAGAAGCATCCTTTTGAATGGCGCGCTGTAAAAGCTTTAAAAATTTGTCGCGTTGAGCACTCACTGGCTATTTTTCCTTTTACGCATAAAGGCCGGGATACTTAAATCTTCATCGGGCTCAGCGCGCTTAACTGGTTGAGGGACCTCGATATCGTCTTCTGGAAACAATAAATTTCCAGTAGAATCCGCTTCCGGCACTTCAGGCTCAATAGGTTCTGGTACAACAGGCGCTGAAACAGCTACCGGTTCCGGCGTAGAGCTTTCTTTGGTACCAACAGTCATACTGTTGTCCAAGTATTCTTGTGAAATGGCAGGAGGAAAGCCTGCTGCTATTACAGTAACTTGAAGATCGGGGTGTTGATCATCACTGACCACTACACCAAAAATTATATTGGCTTCGGGATGCGCAGAAGACTGTACAGTGCTCACCGCATCCTGCACTTCACGCATGCCAACATCTGCACCGCCTTTGATATTTACAATGACACCTTTAGCACCATGTATATTCGATTGTTCCAACAATGGGCACACAATGGCTTCTTCAGCAGCGCGTACAGCACGGTTTTCACCTTCAGCAATACCAATACCCATTAATGCACGACCACGGGCCTGCATGATAGTACGTACATCAGCGAAGTCAAGATTGATTAAACCGGGTACCGTAATTAATTCGGATATGGCACGTACACCGTTATGCAACACTTCATCGGCTTGGTGGAACGCATTCAGTAACGAAATATTTTCTTGGCACATTCGCTCAATACGATCATTGGGAATTACAATCATGGTATCGACTTGCTCTTCGAGCTCTACCAAACCCTTTAGCGCATTCTGCATACGCTCAGCGCCTTCAAAAGAAAATGGGAGTGTGGCGATACCTACCGTTAAAGCGCCTGTGGAACGAGCAATTTCAGCGACTATAGGCGTAGCCCCTGTCCCTGTTCCTCCACCCAATCCGGTAGTTACAAACACCATGTCAGCACCGGAAACTATATCGAAGATACGTTCACGGTCATCCAAGGCTGCTTGTTTACCTGTTTCAGGTTTTGCACCAGCACCCAATCCAGCAGTGAGTTCAGTACCAATTTGTAGTCGCGTTCCCGCAGGTGATTTTTTTAACGCTTGGGCATCGGTATTAATGGCGATAAAATCGACATCGGTCATACCCTCTTCGATCATACGCGTCACCGCGTTTCCACCGCCACCACCGACCCCGCATACTTTTATTACAGCTGTTTGGTCAAAAGAACTAATATTATCGCTACGGTCCATGTTGCTCATGGCTCAACACTCCTTACATTGTCCCCCATTTCAGGCATAAATTCCTGAAAACTATGCATTATACTATCACGCCCCCCGGAGTCAGGCAAATTTCATTATTTGCAGGCCAAATCATCGTCAAACCGTAAATCCAGATACTCAGTACATGGCAAAGCTCCGGCCATTTTTTCCCATAAAACCCCTAGTCGAATGGCTTGTTCTTCGATATCTCCATTCCCCCAGCGTATCTCATACACCAGTTCCTCACAGTACATCACCAATTCATTGGTAGAAGCAGCTGAAATTTCTGAAACCTTCACATCTTTCGCAATAGGAAGATCAGTAAACACTTGCCAAAGGTGAATTGCATCTTCGAGAGCCAAAACGCCCACCGCTTCACCCGTATCGACGAAATTCACCCCGCCTACATTGCTCACAATGGGCGCAATAGGCACTTCTTTGTTGCTGTATTCACGAAGGACCACACCAAATTCATCAATTTCATATAAGCGACTGTTCATTTGAAGGCTCATGATGGGCACACGTTCGGTGATAGTGAGGGCGACGGTATCGGGAAATACCTGCGTTACCTTACATTCTTGTACGTAGGCAATCGCTTCAACCGCTTCTTTTACTTCGCTAATATTGAGATAAAGAACATTGCCGTGATCCATTAGACCCGATTCAGCCAGCACCAATTCTTCATCCAGATAGCGAATACCTTCAATTTGTACGTGTTTCACGAGAAACTTATCTGATTGAGTAGTGTATTGATAGGAGAAGTAACCGAAAACACCAATAATACCGAAGCAAACAAAATATTCAATAAAACGCAAAAGCTTGCGACCGCCTTTAGGTGGTTTACGGCCTTTTTTACGGTGTGAATAATTGCTTTTAATCGCCATGTTGCTGCCCCATCGCTTGAAGCAACGGGGGAACGACTTTATTGATATCACCTGCACCTAAAACCAGCACCACATCCCCCGCTTCCAGTTGTGGCGCCAATACATTAGGTACATCAGCATAGTCACTCAACAATTCAACCTGTTCTGCACCCAATTCCCGTGCATGGTTGACGATTAAACTTGAATCTACCCCTGGCATGGGTTCCTCACGCGAAGGATAGATATCGGTAACCAGTGTTAAATCGGTGTCTTTTAATACTTCAGCAAAATCATGTGCAAAAAATTTAGTCCGGCTATACAAATGGGGCTGAAAAACGCAGATAACTCGTTTAGGATTCACCCAGCGAATAGCCTGTAGTGTACTTGCAATTTCAGTGGGATGATGGGCGTAATCTTCAATCACCGCAACACCATTGACTTCCCCACAGACCTGTAAGCGTCGTTGGACACCATCAAAATGACGTAACCCGTCAGCAATCACACCAAAAGGAAGCCCCAAGCTCAATCCAACGGTACAGGCCGCCAGAGCATTACGAATATTGTTTTCACCCAATGCACGAACCTGTAAAGTACCCAGAGTACCGCTATGGGTCAATCGTGCATCCTGACATTCTACATCGATGCACGTCATCAATGAATCAATTTGTTGCGCGATAGGTAAAGAAGGAGGATGTGTTTCAAGGCGCATATTCACCCCTCGAATAGAGGCCCCTTCTTCTAAGCCATAGGTAATGGCCACACTTTCAATGGAGTCTAATATGGAACGCACATTGGCCGAGTCGCTACACACTACGGCATAGCCGTAAAACGGAATGCCATTACAGAAATCTAAAAACGCACGCTTTAGAGTATCAAGTGTGCCGTAATACTCCATGTGCTCCGCGTCAATATTGGTCACAACACCTATCGTTGGATGCAAACGTAAAAACGAACCATCGTGCTCATCGGCTTCAGCAACAATATAATCACCCGTTCCCCAACGCGCATTTGTTCCGCTTCGGTGAAGGATTCCACCTACTATAGACGTGGCCCCAATATTAGCCTGATCCAGAATAGCACTTACCATCGAGGTCGTCGTTGTTTTCCCATGACTCCCCCCAACAACTACTGCGTGGGGTTTCATGCGTAAGATATCGGCAAGAATTTCACTCCGATGCAAGATAGGAATTCCACGTAACCGTGCTTCCACAACCTCAACATTGATTTCATCCACTGCAGCAGATACAACAACAATGGCCGCAGCACCAATATTTTCAGCTGCATGGCCTTGATAAAAAGAAAGCCCATAACTTTCCAAACGTTGAACGATGGGTGAATGATTGAGGTCGGAGCCGGATACGGTATAATCAAGATTGATCAGAATTTCGGCCAAGCCGCTCATCCCGATTCCACCTACACCAATAAAATGGACCTGTTTGGTTGTACTGAGTAACACGCTCACCCTCTTTCTCGTTCTTCCCCCCAGGCAAAACCGTGTTTCCCTGTGAAGGTGATTATAGCACATCTTGGCTTAGCGATACTTCCCCATAATGGATTTTAACCGGACACTCAATACCTCAAAGAACATATCCATGGAATCAAATACAGGGTGAACTCGCGTATCAATGGAATTGAGCCAGCGCACAGGGACTTCTTCGACCGTATACCCGAATTTATCGGCAATCAACAGCATTTCACAATCGGCTCCAAATCCGTCTATGGTCATACGCGAAAACACCGTATCTACACAGCTATTTCGAATTGCTTTAAATCCGCATTGGGTATCTTTAAAGCGTGTAAGACGTAAAATTCGAAGCAATAAATTAAAAATACGTCCCATGGATTGACGATACAGCGGTTGGCGGACCTGTACGTCTGAATCCACCATGGCACGTGAACCAATTACAATATCGGCTCCATCGTCAAATCGAGGCCAGAATTTTTCAATATCGTCTATTGGGGTAGAAGCATCAGCATCAGAAACGAGGATAAAGGTTCCTTTAGCAGCTTGAACCCCCATTCGCATGGCATAGCCCTTGCCCTTGTTGGCTTCATAAGTAACGAGGTGTATGCAATCGCTATTTCCCTGCTCAATATACTGTTTATTGAGTAAAGACACCATTTGGTCCGAGCTACCATCATCCACAACAATGATTTCCCAGCCATAGGCCTGTGTGTCCAGGTACGCAATAAATTTATCGAGAGTTTCGCCAATTCGACGCTCTTCATTATAGGCTGGAATGACGATAGAAAGTTTAATTGTGTGTTCTGACATGCCTGGTTACACCCGTTGGTTATACTTTTCCCCCAGAGCAG
>CALLLL010000310.1 GCA_938082445.1 uncultured bacterium | reverse complement strand
AAGAAGAAGTATGGGGAGTTTTCAGTTCAATTACACCCGGGTTTATTAGCTGACGTCGCAATCGATATCCAAGAGAGTAATGTTCATGCATCGATGTCATTCAACCAATGGGCGAAACCTAATTTAGTCGAAGTGCTGCCTGAATCACTCAAAGGCAACATTCAGGATTTAGCTTTTGCAGAATTATCGGGAGATGTTGATGTTCATTGGGGTGAGGCCAACTATGCGATTAATGGGGCTGTGCACTCGGATGGAAAAGTTATTGATGTAGATTGGGCGTTGCGCAAGGATCTGGAGTCTGCTTCGGGTGTGTTGGGTCAGATAGATGCGCGGGTAGGGACGGGCTTATTGAAGGCTTCAGGCGATATGGATGATGCGGGAATGTATCGTGGAAAAGCTACATTAAAAGATGTTCCTTTGGGGCCGTTTGCTTTGCTTGCTACCGGGACGCCTTTGCCCTCATCGGTTTCGGGATTGATGAATGGAGAGGTGAGCGTTCAACAGTTGGATGCCCAACGAGTGGAATTGTCGCCAACGATTCAGTTTAGTGAGTTGCGTTATGATGCAATGGAATTTCCACATTTACAATTGGATGGACCAGTGGTGTTGGATTATGAGCAGGGTGTTGCAACGGCAAAGAAGGTGCTTGTTCAATCCGAAGATGAATCGATCAAGTTGCTTGCTTCAGGTGGAAATTTACAGTTGGATAGCGGCGATTTAAGTGCGCAATTGGAGTTGGCTTTTCCCATAGATTTACTTAACGTTGAAGATGTGTTCGGAACCTTAAGTGGAACGGCTGAACTGACAAAAATAAACGAAAATTGGTCAGTACCTGTAACTATCTATTCAGATTATATCGGTTATGGGGATTTGTTGTTGCCTTATGGAAGTGAGATGACAGGAAAGGGTATTGTTCAGTTTCAGGATTCAGGAGACGACCTCAAGATTGTAGATGCACATATAAAAATGGGTGAAGGAACGTTACTTATTTTTAAAAAGATGGCTATGGCTAAGCAAGGATGGGTTGGGGAAACAGAGATAAAATCAGATCTGTCATTACTTGTCGACATGGCGTACATTGCTGAAGTTGATGGCGTGCTGGATGTAGAAACACATTGGTCTATTCCTGACTCAGGGTTCACTATGCAGTGGAAGGCTAAGTCAGATATCGCCTCTATGGTACTGGTGGATCAGGCTGCAACTGTTAAGGGGATTGTGGCTACATTGGATGGTGAATATATTCAACAATATCAGGGGGATGGGGCTATTTCGGTCGAGTCTCTCGATGCTGCCGGTGCAACAATTGCGGATTTTTCAGGTCTATTAACGTTTGAAGATAATGTGTTGGTCGTTCCCAGTTCTTCGGCAAACATTTTTGATGGTACGCTCGAGAGCCGCATTGATGTGAATGTGATGGACGAAGGTTTGCCGGTGACCTTTGAAGGAACATTGAAGAATATTAATCTCACACAATTAAGTGAAGAGGTGCAGCCACCTAAAACAAAATTGACTGGGGTGGCCGATGGGAAACTTTCTGCTGAGTATAGTTTGAGTAGTGGTTTGTTGGGCTTCGATTTAAAAGCAGAATCTGAAAATGAGTTTACGCTTAACCGGAGTTTGGTGGAAGAACTGATGCAAATGCAGACTGTCTTAAGTGGATTGGGCGAAAAACGTGCAAAGAAAGCCATGGCAAAATTTTTAGGCGATGCAGAGCAGCGTCCATTTGACTCGGCAGGAATTAATGTATTTTTAATTGATGGTTCGGTCTTGGGTGTGGTTGATTTGAAGAGTGAAAAGACGAAGGACTATAACGGACTTAATTTGGTGATTCAATTGGATATCGATCAATCGGCTTTGGTGCAGTCTTTAAAAATGCTCGAAGAATCGAGTCTGGCTGAAGTGGAATTTTAAAGGCTGTTAGACGCGTGCACGGTCGGTTTTTACGAGATCGTGGAGCTTATGGTAGATTCGCTGAGCTAGTTGGAAGAGCGGTATGGGGAGTAAGGTGGCAAACCAGTAGGCATATAGTTTCCAATTTCCGGGAAGGTGCTTAAGTGCTTTACGTGTCATTTGTCGTGCTGTTTTTCGGTGTCCTGCATGAAGTAGGTGACCTGCACGGATTTTAAACCAAAGACCCATATATTTATGGAAGCCTTCGTGTTGGTTATCAGGGATTTCATTGATAAGCTTGGAAAGTTCTTTGCCCACAGGGTCTTTTTTGTCTGAATAGAGATGTTTATTGCGTTCGTTGAAGTGGGGGACGTGATAGGTGGCGAGTGAATCTCTATGGTAGGCAATGCGGTATTGCGTGGCCAGCCGAGCCCAGGTAAGGAGATCTTCCCCCGCATGTATTCCGGTTGGAAAGCCTCCAATAGCTTCAATGGCACTGCGTTTGACGGCCACAGCAGACGTCCATAACGGGGGATAGGAATGGGCGGCGATGGCAAAATAATGGGTCATTTCGCCGGAGTCCTCAGTAAAATTAAGATCTTGTATATGCGGTTGACGTTTGTGTCCGGTGGAATCTTCAATGGCGTATCCGGTAGCAAAAATGGAACATTCAGGGTGGTCTTGGGCCAGTTGAGCGATGGTGGATAAATAGCGAGAATCCCACTCGTCATCGGCATCGAGAAAAGCGATAATGTCCCCGTGGGCATGGGCTATTCCTGTATTTCGGGCTATGGATACCCCTTGGTGTTCTTGGCGGATAAGGCGGACGGGATTGAGGCTTAATGCTTTGACCTGGTAGGGTGAGTCGTCTTTGGAGCCATCGTCTATAACAATGATTTCCATAGGCATATAGGCTTGGCCCATCGCGGAATCGAGTGTTTTTGCGATGGTTTTTTCGGCATTCCGCATGGGGATTACGACCGAGATGCTGGGCGATGTGGCTGGTGTAGTCATCAATTCCTTCGTCGAGTAGGATTTGCCAAACCTTGGTATCCTAGCAGGACCGAGGTGGGAAGTCCAGAATGGATTGTGGATAGCAGAGACCAAAAAATTTTATTCCATAATTTCAGTAAAAAAAAGGGTTTCTAGCTTGAAGATAGAATCCCAATATGATATAACTTTGGGACGTTTTGAGAAAAAGTAGGTCGAGTTGTGTCTAGGGTGTCTTGAGCCTACCCCCTGGTGCTCTTTGAATCGATAGTGTTTTCAACACGTATGTATTGTGTATTAGTTAATGTCGCAACTGTTCGGGTGTAATCGTAAGGTGAACAGGGCAGCATTAAATTGTAGGCTTATTCCAAACTTTTAGAGTTTTAATTACAAGGGAAATATGTGATTTCCCTTAACGGAAAGGGTAATTCTGTGGCACCAGTTTTTCCTCCAGGCGTCAATTCGCTCGTGCGGTGGAGCATTGCAGGCGGAGTGGTGTTGGTTCTTACGGTGGTCGGTTTAGCTTCGGCTTTATACTGGTCTCCTTTAGTAACTGACGTCAACGTCGCGAAAGAGCAACCTGTCCCCTTTAGTCATCATCGCCACGTGTCGGCCAACGGTATTGATTGCCGTTATTGTCACACGACGGTAGAAACCAGTAGCTTTGCAGGCATTCCGCCAACCGAAACCTGTATGACTTGTCACTCGGTAATTTTGAACGATCAAGAAATGTTCAAGCCTGTAGTGGATAGTTGGGAGTCGGGTAAGCCAATGGAATGGACGCGTCTGAATGATATGCCGGACTTTGTCTATTTCAATCACAGCATTCACATTGATAAAGGAATAGGCTGTAATCACTGCCACTCCAATGAGACCGCTAAGATTGAAGATATGCGCTTGACGGTAAAGGCGCAAACCTTCCATATGAGCTGGTGTTTGGATTGTCACAAAGACCCCTCTCAGTATATTCGTCCCAAGGATGAAGTGTTTAATATGGACTGGGAACCGGGCAGTGTTGATGCTAAGAATTCCTATGAAGCATTTGGCGTAGCCAATCAAGAAGAGCTGGGCGCGAAATTGGTTAAGGACTACAACGTAGAGGTAGAGCAGTTGACTAACTGCTCCATTTGTCACCGATGAATAATGATACTACACGAAACTACTCTGCTGACGATTTGACTGCCATTCGCGAGAAGTTGGCGAATACCTCCGGCCCAGAATACTGGCGTAGCTTGGAGGAAGTGGCACAAACCGATACCTTTAAAGGGTATATTCACGACGAATTCCATGCGACGGCCGATTCCGGCCAGCCATTGGGCGCCGTGTCTCGTCGTAATTTCTTGCAAGTGATGGGGGCTTCCCTCGCATTGGCAGGGGTAACGACTGGGTGTTCCCGTCAGCCTGATGAAAAAATTTATCCTTATGTGAAGCAGCCGGAAGAATTTATTCCAGGCAAACCAACCTACTTTGCATCAACCCACGTAAGTGGTGGTTATGGTCAAGGGGTCTTGGTTGAGAGTCACATGGGGCGTCCAACTAAAATTGAAGGTCTTCCTGGTCACCCTGCATCGTTAGGGCGTACGGATGCGCAAACGCAAGCTACGATTTTGGATTTATACGATCCTGACCGTGCGGGTAGCGTACTTCATAATGACGGAATTAGTAACTGGAGCGATTTCGTTGCTTCAGCGAAAAGTTCTATTGCGGCTAGCCCTGGTGGTGTTCGTGTACTAACCGGTGCAGTAACTTCTCCATTTGAAGCGGCTAAGATTCAGGCCTTTATTGCTGCACACTCGGGTGCGCAATGGCACCGTTATGAGCCTTTCGGTCGCGACAATGATCGCGAAGCCTCTAAGTTGGTTTTCGGTCGTTATGTGGATACACTTTTAAACTTTAAAGACGCTGATGTGGTTGTATCGCTTGATTCGGATGTATTCGATCGCGGTGCAGCGAGTGTGCGTTATACAGCGGATTATGCAACCCGCCGTAACGTGGCTGACTTTGATACACCTTATTCGACCCCTAAACATCATGCGGATGCTTCGGAGATCACTGAAGAGACAAAGAGTGTATTTGCGAATGTTTTTGGTAATAATGTGGCCTTTGCAGCAGAAGTGAAACACGATACTGCTGGAGATCATGGTGCTAAAGAAGTCGAGCACACAACACCTCAGTTAAACCGTACGTATGCCTTTGAAAGTTCTCCTACATTGTTAGGAGCGATGGCTGATCACCGTTTCCCATTACGTCCAAGTCAAATTGAAGGTGTGGCGCGTGAATTGGCTGATGCTTTGGGTGTGCAAGGCGCTATGCCTGGTGGCGAGTCTGGTTTGAGTCCTCAGCAAATTGAGTGGGTCGCTGCTGTCGTTGATGATTTGAATGCTCATAAGGGACATTCCATTATCACGGTTGGACAAAATCAGCCTGCTGCGGTTCATGTCTTAGCGCATGAAATCAATGCACTTTTAGGCAATGTTGATAAAACAGTAAGTTACATCGAAGCGGTTGAAGTGGATGCTGTGCATCACTTGGATTCATTGAAATCGCTTGTTGAAGATATGAATGCGGGTAAGGTCAGCACCTTGTTGGTGATGGGCGATACAAACCCTGTGTACACTGCTCCAGTAGACCTGAATTTTGCAGGTGCTATGGAAAACGTATCCAATACGATTCGTTTGAGTCGTTATGTGGATGAGACTGCTACCAAGTGTAAGTGGTCTGTTCCTGAATCTCACTATCTCGAAGCATGGGGTAATGTATGTGCGTATGACGGAACACAATCTGTTATTCAGCCATTGATTGCACCTATGGTTGAAGGCGGTCGCTCTCGTGTAGAACTGATTTCGGCCCTGATGGATTCAAGTGAGCAAAAAGGGTATGCACAATTGCAAGCCTACTATGCTTCTGAATGGGGTGTGGCTACTGACTCGGATGACTTTAATCGCAAATGGCGTAGCGTAATGGCCAAAGGTGTGATTGAGGGAACGGCTGCAAATGCCTTGAGTGTTAAGCCGAAATCCGATGTGCAAACAGCTGTAACCGCAGCTTCCAATGCTGGCGGAAACAAGTTGGAAGTGGTATTTATGGCTGACCCTTCGGTTGGTGATGGTACCTTCTCTAACAATGCTTGGATGCAAGAAGTTCCTAATCCGCTGACCAAGTTAACTTGGGATAATGCGGTAATCGTTGGATATTCAACCGCACAAGATTTGGGCCTTAAGTCTGAAGATGAAGTGACGGTGGAAATTGGTGGTAATAAAGTGAAAGGGGCTGTGTGGGTTCAACCTGGACATCCTTCTGATACGATTACGTTGCATGCCGGTTATGGCCGTAAAGCCATGGGTAAGGTATGCGTTGCCAGTGAACTTTATTTGGGCTTTGATGCATATAGCGTCCGGAAGTCTGATTTCAATTATTCGCAGACCGCTAAGATTACAAAGCTTAACAGTACTTATCCTTTAGCGCGTACTGAAGAACACTACAACATGGAAGGTCGCGGCCTTGTTCGCCACTTTGATGAATTGACTTTCTGTAATGATCGCAATATTGTTGCTGTTGGTGAGCACCATGAATTCCACAATCCAACGGAAGAACAAACGTTGATGAATGTGGAAGAAAAGAACGTCTGGAAAAAAGAAGGTACGAATCGTCACTCATGGGCGATGACCATTGACTTGAACCAATGTACGGGGTGTAATGCGTGTATCGTAGCGTGTCAGTCTGAGAACATAATTCCAGTTGTGGGTAAAGATGAAGTGCGTAAAGGCCGCGAGATGCAATGGATTCGCTTGGACCGCTACTTCTATTCCGGTCGTGAAAAAGATATTCCATTCCTTTCCGAAAGAATGCCTGCTGATATTGCGAATCCTTCGCTTCAGAAACTTGAAGAGCAAAAGAAACGCAATCATGCGTTGGATAATCCAACGGTTTACTTCCAGCCGGTACCGTGTATGCAATGCGAAAACGCATTGTGCGAAATCGTATGTCCTGTAGGGGCTACGATGCACTCCCGCGAAGGGCTGAATGACATGGTATATAACCGTTGTATCGGAACGCGTTACTGCTCGAACAACTGTCCATACAAAGTACGTCGCTTTAACTTCTTTAACTACACCCGTACGCCTTTAGGATCGCGCGGTGACCGTGGTTGGACGAAGTTGTTGCCGGATGCGCAAGGGGTGAGCATGAAATTTGATGCGACCCACGTGAATCCTGAAAGCCTTAAACCTATGCGTAACCCTGATGTGACGGTGCGTACGCGTGGTGTGATGGAAAAATGTACGTACTGCGTGCAACGTATTAATGCTGCACGTATTGATGCGAAGAAAGACGGCGAGAAAATTGCTGACGGTACCGTGCTTACGGCATGCCAACAGTCTTGCCCAGCGGGTGCCATCACGTTTGGTGATATGCAAGATGAAAACAGTGCAGTGTCTAAAAACCGCGCAAGTGCACGGAATTATCAGATTCTGGCTGATTTGAATACAAAACCACGTACGACGTATTTGGCAAAATTAACGAATGCAAATCCAGATGAGAGATTGAAAGCATAATTCATGGCTATCGAAAACAAAGATCATAAAGATTTGAAACCGGTTGCTCCAATGATTGAGCAACCCCACACGTATGAAACCATTTCGGATGCGGTGGGATCGATTATCTTATCGAAACCACAACCGGTTGGTTGGCACATTATGCTCGGGATTGGGATGTTTTTAGCATCGTTCCTGGGGATTTCTGTAGCGTACTTATTCTTGAACGGAACCGGGGCTTGGGGCTTGAATATGCCTGTTGCTTGGGGTTTCGCGATTGTTAACTTTGTGTGGTGGATTGGTATTGGTCACGCGGGTACATTGATTTCTGCAATTCTGCTCTTGTTGCGACAGGAATGGCGGAATGCGATTAACCGATTTGCTGAAGCGATGACAATTTTCGCGGTGGCTTGTGCTGGTATGTATCCGTTGTTGCACTTGGGTCGTCCTTGGGTAGCGTTCTTTATTCTTCCTTACCCGAATACAATGGGTCTTTGGCCTCAATTCCGCAGTCCATTGCTGTGGGACGTGTTCGCGATTTCTACGTATGCTAGTGTTTCTATTCTGTTCTGGTTCTTGGGATTGATTCCTGATTTTGCTATGTTGCGTGATCGTGCAAAAAACATCTGGGTAAAACGCATTTATGGTGCGGTTGCTTTGGGATGGCGCGGTTCTGCTCGTCACTGGCACCGTTACGAAATGGCTTCTTTGCTTTTGGCCGGTTTATGTACACCGCTTGTGGTTTCAGTGCACAGTATCGTGTCCTTTGACTTCGCCATCGGCATCGTTCCCGGTTGGCACACGACCATCTTCCCGCCTTACTTTGTGGCAGGAGCTATTTATGCTGGTTTTGCGATGGTATTGACCATCCTGTTGCCGGTGCGTAGCTGGTACAACATGAAGTCATTGATTACGGATTACCATATCGACAACATGGCTAAGGTGATGTTGGCGACATCCTTAATTGTAGCCTACGGGTATATCTGCGAAGCCTTCTTTGCGTTTTATACCAATAACCAATACGAAGCGTTCATGATGGCGAACCGTTTTAACGGTCCATATGCATGGTCTTATTGGGCACTCATTTTCTGTAACATCATCGCGCCGCAATTCTTGTGGAGTAGAAAAATTCGCTCCAATGTATGGGCGTTGTGGTGGATTACCATTGTTGTCGGTATCGGCATGTGGTTAGAACGTTATGTAATTATTATTACCAGTTTGACACGCGACTTTATGCCATCGTCGTGGGGTACCTATCACGGTACGCCTTGGGACTGGGGGATTTACATCGGCACCTTGGGCTTCTTCGTAGTCTGTATGTGTCTGTTTATCCGCCTGCTGCCTCTGTTGGCGGTACACGAAGTACGAATTTCTCAACACAATATGACTGGGCATGACCACCATTAGAGTTAAGGTAGACAAATGCACGAAGACAATCAAGAAGATAAATTATACGGAATCGTAGCGGAGTTTGATGACCCGGATGCCTTGGTGGCAGCGAGTCAATCTGCATACGACAAAGGATACCGCGTGATGGAGGGCTATTCGCCTTTCCCAATTCACGGTATCGATGATGCCTTGGGTATCCCGGAAACGAAGTTGCCGCGTTTAACATTGGCAGCCGGTTTGACGGGTGCTTGCACAGGGTTTGCATTGCAATGCTTTGCGAGTATGCAGCACTACCCATATGATATTGGTGGGCGTCCATACTTCAGTTGGCCTGCATTTATTCCGGTGACCTTTGAATTGAATATTTTATTCGCCGCGTTTACGACAGGAATTGGAATGTTGCTGCTCAATGGCTTGCCGCTTCCTTATCACCCTATCATGAATGCTAAGAACTTTGACCGTGCTACAAGCGATCGTTTTTTCTTGTGTATCGAGAAAACGGACCCGTTGTATGACGAAGGCAATACACGCGAATTTTTGGAAAATCTAGACCATAAACCACTTGACGTTACGGAGGTGGTTGAACCATGAAATGGATGAGTATGAAAAATTGGGTACTGTGCGGGCTGGTGCTTGCAACCATGACCGGGTGTCACCCGGATCTGTGGAACCAAGATCGCTATGAACCGCTTGAAAGCGGAGCCAGTGTATTTGGTGAAGGTGAATCGTCGGCACGTATGTTGGTCGAAGGCACGGTGCCTTATCAAGGCGCTAAGCTTGATGATGCTTATTACCGTGGACGCAATACCAATGGTGAATTGCTTACGGCCTTGCCTGAGCAAATGACGTTGTCGCGTGAGTTATTGAAGCGCGGCCAAGAGCGTTACGGCATTTACTGCTCTCCGTGCCATGGTGATCAAGGTGCTGGCGACGGCATGATTGTGCAACGTGGATTTGTTCCTCCTACAAATTTCTCAGCCCCCCGTTTATTGGAGTCGCCAGTAGGCTATTATTTCGAAGTCATGACCAATGGTTTTGGTCGTATGTATAGTTATGCGTCTCGAATACCAGTGGAAGATCGCTGGGCCATTGCGGCGTATGTACGTGTGTTGCAATTGAGTCAAAATGCGACACCTGATTTGTTGACTGATGAATTGTTGAACAAAGCTAAAAACCCACCTGCTCCTAAAGTAGAAGCTGGACACGGTGCAGGACATGAAGCTGACAACCATGAAAATAAAGAAGAGGCTAAAGGTGAGCACTAAACCATTACCAAATAGTATTCTCCAGTGGAAAGCGAAAGCGCCCATTGTCGGTGTAGTTGCATTGGTCGTATCAATTGCTTTTATGTTTATTAGCGAGCAGGAAGGCCAAGGTATTTTCCAAGCGTTGTTGTTTGGTTGGGTATTGGCTTTCGGTATGGCGATGGGGTCTCAGGCCTTATTGTACATTCACCACATGACAGCTGGTGCGTGGAGCTTCCCGCTGCAACGTATGTTTGAAGCCTCTGCACGCACGCTTAAGTACCTGATGGTACCTTTTGCTATATATTGGCTAGGGGTTGCGGTTGGGTTTAATGATAACTACGATGTGTGGATTGACCCTGATAAAAAAAATGCGTTATATGACATTATCGTTTCTAAAGGCTGGTGGTTGAACAAATACTTTTGGTTGGGCCGTACGGCTTCGTACATGCTTATCCTTTTGTTTATGGCCTCTAAAATGTCCAAATGGTCACGTGAGTTGGAAGAGTCTGGTGATGC
>CALLLL010000309.1 GCA_938082445.1 uncultured bacterium | reverse complement strand
GCTATCGCAACATGGTGTTTATTTATATTTTTAAGTCAGATGAGATTGTACGCTTTACCACTTCACCCAGCGGGGGCGGATGGAATGAGGAGAAGGCGGCGAATAATCCGGCATGGGACTTCCAGTTGCTTGTACCCAACTTTAAGGTAGGCACAGAATATGGATTGGATGTACGTGTTGTGTATAAGCCTTGGGTGGATCGCAATGATGTATTGAATGAAGTGCGTAAATATTTATATCCGGAGAACTAATCATGAGCTCTAAGCATTTATCACGACGTTCTTTTTTAGGGCTAACTTCAGCAGCGCTGATGAATACGCAATTCCTTGAGTGGAATACAGCACATGGCGCCCCTATCGACAAGACTATTCGCTTTGGGATGTCGACTGATATACATAAAGATATTATGTTTGATGCGGATGAACGCTTGAAAACATTCATGGATGATATGGCTACTCGCAATCTTGATTTCGTGATTGATTTGGGTGATTTTTGTGTCCCCCGTGAGCGCAACAAGGGTTTCCGCGATCTCTTCCACAGTTTCGAGGGGCCGCATTATCATGTCCTGGGCAATCATGAAATTGATGGTGGCTATAGCTGGCAGGATTCAATGGACTTTCTGGGAATGGATGCGCCATATTATTCATTTGATCAGGGCGGATGTCATTTTGTTGTGGTGGATGGTAACAATAAACCTGCAGGTCATACATCGGGATACGCCCGGTATATTGGCCAAGAACAACTCGACTGGTTGGCGGCTGATTTAGCCCAGACAAAGGCCCCCACGTTGGTGTTTTCTCATCAGAGTTTGCATGATGCACCGAGCGGGTGTGTGGAAAACTTTCTTGATGTTCAGAAAGTATTGGAGGAATCGGAGGCTACCATCATCGCGTGTTTATGTGGGCATCGACACTTGGATGAACTGTCGACGAAAAACGGGATTCATTATATTAATATCAATAGTATGTCGTATCACTGGGTAGGTTCGAAGTACAAATATCAACGCTATGACGAAAAAATGGACGAAGCTTTCCCGCATATGAAACATACGATCCCGTATACCAAGCCTTTGTATACTGTTGTGACGATTACGCCCAAGGGTGAACTTATTATTGAGGGGCAATCGGGAGACTTTGTATCACCGAATCCGAAGGAACTGGGGATGTCGGGAAAAACGGGCGATGGTATCCCCATCAAGGCTTCGATATCAAATCGCCAATTGCGCTTCGAGTAAATAAAAAACGCCCCGGACTCGTATCGAATCCGGGGCGTTTGATTTAGTACTTGATTTGGCGTGATGGCTTACATCATTCCGGGCATACCGCCCATTCCGCCGGGCATTCCGCCGCCGCCGTGGTGGTGATCGTGTCCACCGCCACCTGCTGGCTCTTCTTCTTCGATGTCGGTAATCATACACTCAGTAGTGATGAAGATACCGGCAACACTTACTGCGTTTTGGCAGGTGTTACGGATGACTTTGGCAGGGTCGAGGATACCGGCTTTGAGCATGTCGGTAATTTCGCCTGTGGCTGCATTGAGTCCGTGGTTATTTTTAGCTTTTTCTACGGCTTGAACCATTACTGCGCCTTCGTGTCCGGCGTTTTCAGCAATTTGATTCAATGGAGCAGCGAGTGCACCGTATACGATGTCAGCACCGGTTTGTTGGTCGCCTTCGAGTTTCAAGGAAGCAACTTTTTTACGGATGCTCAACAGGGTAGTTCCCCCACCCGCTACGATACCTTCTTCAATCGCCGCACGCGTTGCACTTAATGCATCTTGTGTACGGGATTTCTTTTCTTTGAGTTCCACTTCGGTGGCAGCACCGACTTGGATAATGGCCACACCACCGGCGAGTTTAGCAAGACGTTCTTGCAATTTTTCGCGGTCATACTCGGAAGTCGTGGCTTCAATCGCACGACGAATAGAATCGATGCGTCCGTTAACGTCTTTCTTTTTACCACCGCCTTGGATAATGGTGGTGGTGTCTTTGCTGATTTCGATGCGTTTGGCGCGACCGAGTTGATCGAGGGTAACACCTTCGAGGCTGATGCCGAGTTCTTCGGAGATGTATTCTCCACCGGAGAGTACAGCAATGTCACGCAGGATTTCTTTACGACGGTCACCGAAAGCAGGTGCTTTCACGGCTACGATGTTAAGCATTCCACGGATACGGTTAACTACCAATGTAGCGAGTGCTTCGCCTTCGATGTCTTCAGCGATAATCAATAATGGTTTACCGGCTTGGGCTACGGATTGAAGAAGCGGTAGCATGTCTTGCATGTTGCTGATTTTCTTTTCGTAGCACAGGATGTAGCAGTCATCCAATTCGGCCAACATGTTTTCTGGATTGGTCACGAAGTATGGAGACAAGTAGCCGCGGTCGAATTCCATACCGTCTACTACTTCAAGTTCTGAAGTGAGGCCTTTACCTTCTTCAATGGTAATAACGCCGTCGTCGCCGACTTTTTCAAGGGCGTTGGCAATCATTTCACCGATTTCAGCGTCGCCGTTAGCGGAGATAGAAGCAACGGAAGTTACTTCTTCTTTGGTTTTGAGTTTTTTGGAGATGCGAGCCACTTCACCCACCACTACTTCGAGTGCTTTTTCCATACCGCGTTTGAGCTGCATAGGATTGGCACCGGCAGTAACTTGTTTGAAGCCTTCGTGAACCATGTGCTGAGCCAGAACCGTAGCGGTTGTGGTTCCGTCACCGGAATCGTCTTGGGTTTTGCTGGCGGCTTCGCGGATCATGCGAGCACCCATATTTTCATATGGATCGGGTAATTCAATTTCTTTAGCCACACTGACACCGTCTTTGGTGATAGTAGGAGCGCCGAATGATTTTTCAATCAGCACGTTGCGCCCTTTTGGTCCTAATGTAGCTTTCACAGCGTTGGCCAGAATGTCCGCACCCTTAATCATGGATGTACGTGCATCTTGACCGAAAAGCATTTGCTTTGCCATTTCGTAACTCTCCTTGGTTTCTTAACCAGTTGACAAATAGTAACTTAGATGTTGTAGGCCGATGATTCGCGCGTAGCGAATACTTGAAAATGTACGACCATATCAGCACTCAACAGGATTGAGTGCTAAAACTAATCTGCAAATAATAACATAGCGAAATAACCCAGTCAAGGTGTTGCCCAAGGGCTTTTATACGGAAGTTGGCATTTGTATCGGGGTTATTGTATAATGATATTGAATTATCAATATCATTTATTGATACACTGTTTCAATTAGAGGCGATTATGAGTTCAGAAGAGTCAAATAAGTGGGGACAACGGTTGGACAAGCTGGGGATGTCGGCTTCGTTCTTTTGTGCAATCCATTGTGCATTGATGCCTATTGCCATTGGGGTTCTGCCTTTGTTCGGGTTATCATTTTTAGCGAGTCATGCCATTGAGGATACCGTATTGGTTTGTGCCTTTCTCATCGCGAGCATGTCTCTACTGCCCAGTTATTTTCGCTTGCATAAAAAATTGCATGCCATAGTTATTTTTGCAGTAGGCTTTGGCTTGATCATCTTGGGTCATGAAATTGAAGCGGGTTGGGCGGAAGCGCCGATGGCTGTCATAGGTGGTCTGAGCATTGCGTTGGCGCATTGGGTTAACCAACGTGAATGCAAAAAGTGCCCCAAGTGCCAAGCAGGATGTACACACGAAGATCACGAATAATCGATACAGGAGTTTCACCCGGTATGTGGAAATTGCAGCATGTTGTTGGTCTTACCGTCACCTGTTTAGTTTTACCTTCTATAGTTCATGCCCACGGTGGTGCTCCTGCGCCGAAAGATGCGGATCGCAATACGCCTTCGGAACGATTTATTCACACTGCACCCGGCTATGATGCTCCGGGAAATCCGAGTGTAGCTCCCGCGAGTGCTCCCCTGCTTTCTGTTAAAGTGATTGAAGCTGACACGGGTGAGTTGGTGATGTGTCGTGTTAATGTGATTGGGGCGGATGGCAACTATTATGAACCAGCGGGCAATCCCCTTGCTCCATGGAGCCTTCAGCGTTTGGGTAGCCGAATAACCAAAGGTCCGTTTCGCTATTATGGTTGGTTTTTTTATTCCCAGGGTATGTTTGATGTGCAGGTTCCTCCTGGAATGGCAACCATTGAGGTATGGAAAGGTTTTGAGTACCGCCCCATCCGTAAAACGTTCAATATGCCGAGGAAGGGTAGTAAGAACGTTACACTAAAATTGGAACGCACCTTGGATATGGCTCAGCGAAATTGGGTATCGGGAGACACGCATATCCATTTGAATCGTCGCGATAAAACTGAGGAAGCACGTGCGCTGGATTTGATAGAGGCTGAGGATATTCGCCACGGTTTCTTATTGGCAATGAACGATACGGTAACATATACAGGCACGATGGATAAGCAGGAATGGCCGCAGAATTTGGGTATGAGTCGCGCATCGATCGTTGAACAGAATGGGTATTCGTTAAGCTCGGGGCAGGAGTATCGCTGCCGTACTTATGGTCATATCTGTCTGTTGATGGGCGACGCCTTGGTGTTTAATGGGGACTTTTTAAATCCAAATGATTGACCCTTGTTTAAAGATGTTGCGCATGAAACCCATCGATTGAATGGCGTGGCCATTCATGCACACGGGGGCTATGAACAAGAAATTTATGCAGACTTCATTGACGGGACTACCGATGGTGTGGAGTTATTGCAATTTGCTGTCTACCGCGGGATTGGTCTCGAAGGGTGGTATCACATGCTCAATGCGGGCTATCGTTTCCCAGCAGTAGGGGGAAGTGATTTTCCATATTGTCGTGCATTGGGGGATTGCCGTACCTATGCCTATCTACCGCGCGAGCATTCGATGGAAGAATGGACTCAGGCCGTGGCGGATGGTCGGAGTTTTTTTACGACAGGGCCGATGCTGGAGCTTAGCGTGAACGGCGCTAAGCCCGGCGATACGATCGGTACCTATGGTGCTGAGGCGTCGGTGAAGGTCGATATTCGAGTTCAGTCTGAAGTGGCTCCACTTGATACGGTGGACATCATCGTCAACGGAAGGATTGTAAAAACTATAACGCTCGACGGCACTTCGCTTCCAGTGGATTTCTCCATGCAAACTACAATTCCCTATAGCAAATCGATGTGGGTGAGTGCGCGCGCACATGGTGAACAACTTGAAGGATTTCCCGATGCGGAAGCACACACGAATCCAATCTACCTCATAAAAAATGGAAAACCGATCCGCCATAGCGAATCGGTTGAATGGTTATTGAAGAAACTCGATGAACGTATTGCCTATCACCAAGCACGAGACTTTGAGCAAAAGGAAGCGGTCTTGGCTTATTTTAATGCCTGCCGCGCGGAGCTGGCTAAACGAGCACGTGATTAATAATCAGCAATTGCATTGAAACTAAAGTCCCAACAGTTCACTATAGTCGAAAAGGTAGCAAGAGAACCATCTGGCCCATCCGTCCCATCAAGTTCACATGCAGCAGCGTAAATTATATCAGTATCTCCCCATATACCATATGAACCTGATACCGAAGTACTATCGAATCCAGTTGAGGTGGAATTTCGTAAAACCGTTGTCCCTTCCTGATTATATAAGCCAGCAACCCACGTAGCATCTGATCCACTTACACGAAGTGTTGAACTAAACACCTCACAGTAAAATGTATTGGAAACACCAAACACTGCAACATTAGGTCCGGATGAAGTGTATCCATTTATAGTCACCACTGAATCTCTCAATTGCACGTAACCATCATTATACACGCCAAATGTATTTCCTGTACGTGCACCGGACATTTCAATTTCCACATCCTTTAAATACATAGTCACACCATTGTAAATACCCAATCCAAGGTTTGTTCCAGTATGCATGACAGTAAGGTGCCTCACTTCTACTACACCCGCTTGATCGAAAAAATCCAACACGCCAATACTGGCGTCATTTTGAGAACTTTTGATAATCGTAGATTCAACACCGGAGCCTTCTAAATTCACATACTCGATTAAGTCAATATTTCCTGCACCTAAGTCATAGGTACCGGGTTCCACTTTTACTAATACCGGCGCATCGGCGGTGGCTCCTGCTACGGCTTCGTATGCCGCTTTAAGTGCAGTACCGTTTTCAAGGTCAGTCCCCACTGGACTTACCACGACAGTAGAGACCAAGGCGGGTTGCCCGGCCGTTGACTGAATACTTCCATCGGGAAACTGAATCTGCGCAAACGCCCAAGGTGCTACGATAACTAAAGCAGCAATTAATATGGCATGTGATGTTTTCATTATACTTCTCCGGTAAAATCAATTGGTCTACTATCATATCTATAAACACCGATAATCGCAATTATCCATTGAAAAAGACGAAATATTTATCGCTTTATTCTTTTTTATTTAGTCTAAGTGCGTTATACTCGGTGTCTATAGTGTGAATATGAGGAAAACAATGAAGATCACCATTGAATATAACGGTCAATTACGGCATTTGGCTCAGAGAGAATCCGATGTACTGGACATTGATGAAGGTACATCGATTCCTGAAGCCGTAGCTCAAGCGGCTGCATCGTATGACGAATCTTTTCAAGCCATTCTATTTGACAGCCAAGGAGAGCTACTCCCCTCGGCGTTAGTGCTTATGCACGATGAGCCAGTCGACCGGGAACAGTGGCCCACCTTGACCGATGGCGATGTACTGACATTACTCCCGCCCATTGCCGGAGGCTGATGAGGGATGGAGCCATTAAATGATGAAGAAAAAGCAATATACGACTGGCAAATCTCTGTGCGTGATTTTGGGGAAGCTGGACAAGAGCGTCTCAAAAATTCCACGGCACTCATTTCACGTGTAGGTGGACTCGGTGGTCCCTTAGCGCAAGAGCTCACCGCTGCTGGAATTGGGAAACTTATATTGGCTCATGCAGGGGATGTAAAGCATAGCGATCTGAACCGTCAAGTCTTGATGACCTACGATGGCTTGGGCAAGTCTCGCATTGACTCCGCTAAGCGCCGTTTACTCGAGTTGAATCCCCGCATGGAAATTGAGGCCATTCCAGAAAACATCTGCGTAGACAACGTAGCAGAATTGGTGTCTCAAGCCGATATAGTGTTCGATTGTGCCCCGCTCTTTGAAGAGCGCTTCCTGATGAATCGCGAATGTGTCAAACAACATAAGCCGCTGGTTGATGCGGCAATGTTCAGCCTGGAATATCAAGTCACCAGCATCATTCCGGGTGAAACGCCCTGTCTTCAATGCATCTATCCAGAAACCCCGCCGGCATGGAAACGTAAGTTTCCAGTGTTTGGGGCCGTTTCCGGTACGGCAGCCTGTATCGCAGCCATGGAGGGCATTAAAATTTTATCGGGAATGGGACCATCGCTTAATGGAAAAATGCTCTACGGCGACTTACGCGGTATGACTATGCGCAAGGTTCCTCTCCAACGACGGGTAGAATGCCCTATTTGTGCTTTGATATAATTTGCGCTCCTTTTTAAATGGCACAAACGATTGCCAAGCCTTACATAATCTCAGGAGTTAATGCACATGCGCGGAGCGGCCAAACCATTACTGATTACGATTGTGGCCATTGTTGCCCTCGTTGCATTGATGGACTCTAACTCACCCAAGGGCGCTGATAAAACTACCGTCCTGCAAGTATATTGCGCTGCTGGCATTAAGGTCCCTGTAGCGGCTATTGCCAAAGCCTACGAAGAAGAATACGGCATTAAAGTGCAACTTGATTATGATGGATCGGGAACTCTTCTCTCTAAATTGGAGGTTCGCAATGAGGGGGATATCTATATCGCCGCGGATTCTTCCTATACCGATATCGCTATTGAAAAAGGCTTGGTTGAGGAAACGTTTC
>CALLLL010000308.1 GCA_938082445.1 uncultured bacterium | reverse complement strand
AACACAATGAAGTCAACCATGCCTATGGCATGGACTAAGACCTACACAGGGACTTCAGGAAAGGCATCCCGTATTTTCACAACTACTATGGGGCACTCTTATGATTTTAAAAATGAGGGCCTGCGTCGCTTGTTTGTTAATGCCGCTTATTGGTCTGTGGGACTCGAAAGCAAAATCCCAAAACGTGCTAAAGTGGATTATGTAGGCCAATACGATCCCATTGATATTGGTTTCGGTACGCACACTGTGGGTGTTATGCCGTCTGACCACGCCATTAAATGATTTTCATAGACTAAAAAAATTAAATACCAAGAGGTGCAGCGCCTTTCACAGCTTTATCCAGCACACCTTGTAAGACCTTACGGCGTTCTTCACCCTCTTTTCCGGCTTCACCTACCGGGATGACGTTCGTTTCTTCGATATCATTTTTCATATCGTAGTAACGGCCGTCATCATACAGCTTCCACCGTTTATCATAGGAGAAACGAAATTTTTTATCGCTTTTTCGTTGTGGATAGTAGTAGCACATCAACCAATCACGTGGTGTTCCCGTTTCGCCTTTAATTTGTGGTAAAAAACTAACCCCATCGGCTTTGTAGGATTCAGGGATTTCGATACCGGCCGCTTCCGCTATGGTGGGCATCATATCGGTAAAGCCAATCAGATCATTACATACGCTTCCGGCTTTTGCCATTCCGGGCCAACTAACAATGAGCGGAACAAGGGTACCGCGCGTATCGGTATGCCCTTTTCCACCTTTAATTTTTGATCCGTCTTGCATGGTTGTGGTGATGGAATTGCTGGTACCGTTGTCGCCGGTAAAAATCAAGAGGGTATTTTCACGTAATCCATTTTTTTCTAGGGTTTCTACAATGTTGCCTATAATGACATCAATATACTCGACCATGTCTTTGAAGTATTTTTCATCTTTCACCAATCGATCACCATTGGCCCACACATCGCTGTTAGGGGTGGGCACATGCGGACCATGAGGCAAGGTCATTGGATAGTATGCAAAGAACGGTTTATCTTTTTTCTCTTCAATAAAATCTGTCACAAATTTGGAAAACAAATCGGGTCCATAGGCACCCTTATAAATTTTTGGTGCTTCACCTTGGTAAAAAATTTCGGGCTCGGCATAGCGGCTGGAACGAGACCAAATGTGCCACAACGCATAGCGCTGGAAGCCTAGTTGATCAGGCATTGAGCCTTTCCCTGCCCATTCCCCTTCACGACCATACAATTGCCATTTACCTGATACGCAGGTGCTGTATCCATTATCACGGAATAAATGTCCAAAGGTTTTTTCGCGGGGATTAAGTATTCCAAATTGCTCGTAGTTTTGATAATTCATGCGCCCAGTCATAATCTTTACTCGTGAGGGGGTGCACAAGGGCTGAGAATGACATTCGGTAAACTTCACTCCTGTTGCTGCAAGCTTATCGAGGTTGGGAGTTTTATAGGAGGCACTACCGTAGGTGCTTAAACATTCAGCGCCAATATCATCTGCCATGATTAAAATAACATTGGTGGGCTTGTCTGTTTGTGCATGGGATTGCATCGGGCTTGCCCCAAACACAGTCCCTGCAAGTAACAAGATCGACAAAAACATTCTCGTACTCATGTACTGGTTTCCTTCTCTGGATTTAGGTATTAATGAATGAATAATTATTTTTGATATTTATGGAAGTTTAATTTTGGAGCTTCATTGCCCACGGGTTTAAGACTGGTACCCGATAAGCGATCTTTTTCTTTGGCTATACGAAACCATTCGGCTTCCATCGTTTTTACACGTTCAGGGTATTGACTTGCGAGATCATTTAACTCGGTACGGTCATCATCAAGGTTATACAATTCCCAGCGTCCCATTTTCGCGGATACAATTTTCCACGGGCCTTGACGGAGTGCGCGATCGACTTTTTTGCCTTCTCCGAAGTGAAAATAAAGGGTTTCATGACCTTTTCGTTGTTTGCCTTTGAGCACACGTACCAAGGACTTCCCTTCAAGCGGATCGATTATACGCTCGTCGATCTGTTTGGGATAGTCTGCCTTTGCCAGTTCCAAACAAGTCGCCATAATATCGATGATATGTCCGGGTTGATCAGTTACTGATCCGGCTTTAGCTTTTAATCCTTTGGGCCAATGCGCAATGAGCGGTGTAGAAATCCCACCTTCATGTTGGTTTTGCTTATATAGCCTAAAGGGTGTATTTCCGGCATGCGCCCAACTCATATCATAGGTCCAAAACGATTCTGCAGTCCAAGGTTTTAATGTACGATCGGTGGTCCTCTCGAAAGGGCACGCGCCGTTATCGGAAAGAAATAGGATTAAGGTATTCTCATACTCCCCTTTATCTTTCAATGATTGGACTAAGCGTCCAATATCGCGATCCATCACATCTACCATCGCTGCAAATACTTCCATTCGGTCTGCTTCCCATTGCCGGTCCTCATCGCTCAAGGAGTCCCAGGAGGGTACATGATCAGGCCGCGGACTCAGTTTCCATTTTGCAGGGAGTAGACCGGATTCGATCTGGCGCTTGTAGCGTTCTTGTCGTAATATATCCCATCCATGGTCATACCAACCGTCGTATTTCTCGATATCTTTTTTAGGTGCTTGCAAAGGATAATGAGGCGCATTGTAGGCAACATACAAAAAGAACAGATCATCTTCTTGTGCAGCTTCGTCCATAAACTCTAACGCAAAGTCCGTGATTCCATAGGTAGCATAAAAAGGTCGTCCATTTAGGGTTTTAGGCACATCCCATACTTTACCGTCATAGCGGAAAGTGTCATTTCCGGAGAAAAAATTCGTCATGCCGGAGAGGTGCCCCCAGTAGCGATCAAAACCGTAGTCAGTGGGCTGCTTACCTAAATGCCATTTATCGGATATGGCTGTGTTGTATCCGGCTGTTTTTAAAACTTCGGCAATGGTCGCGCCACGGGATAAGGAAGAACTGCCCGCCTGGTCGCAATAAAGACCGGTCATCAGCGATACACGGGAAGAATGGCATTTAGCTGTATTGTAGAATTGGGAAAACCGTAAGCCTTGGTTGGCTAATGAATCTAACACCGGCGTTTCAATTTCTGAACCGTAGCTACCCAAATCGGAGTAGCCAAGATCATCGGCCATGATTAATAAAATATTGGGGCGTTTATCGGCATAGGTGCTGAAACTAATGAGACACGCACATGCCAAGGCCAACATAACTCGAACAGCGTATTTCATAATGCAGATTACCCCTATATTGGTGGTTTAAGATTGGGCTTCATCTTCAGTCACAATTCGCTGACCTAAATCATGCCAAACGGGCGCGGGCTCAATGATCGGCTCTTCCTCACCAATGGCTGTCATTCGCTTGAGCAATCGTTCACGCAGCACTTCCGCTGTACGGTGATGAGATGGCAGTCCAGCTAAATTACACAACTCGTATGGGTCATATTCCAGATCGTATAAATACTGCTCGACATAGTGGCTGGACGAAGCATCATTCCATCCATCGGCTTCAAGTGCGGTGACGCCATATTTCCAGCGTTTGGTACGGATCACTCGCCCAACTTCGGATTCGCTAATTTGTGCAAAAATATCGTCTTGCCATCCATCCTTTTCACCACGTAATAGTGGCATGATGGAATTTCCTTCCATGTGCTCAGGAATTTCTATACCGGCTGCATCCAGAAGGGTTGGGGATAAATCGATGAGGCTCACCAACTCTTGCACTTGCCCTCGCCCATCAAAACCTGGCCCTCGGAAGGCGCATGGAAGGCGCAAAGAACTTTCATGGCATGAACGCTTGTATTCATCGTTGCGTGTTTTAAAGTGGCATCCATGATCCGTTGCAAAAAGGATTATGGTGTTGTCTAAGGTCCCCATACTTTTTAATGCATCGGTCAAACGGCCCAAGGCTTCATCCAATCGCTTCACCATTCCATAGTAACCTGCTAAATGCTGATGCGTGGTTCCACCCAATGCCGCTAAATCAGGGGGTACCCAGCTACCGGTATAATTTTCACGATAACCATCTGGGGGTGGATAGTCATCCAGGTGATTCTGATGGTGTGGCTCTAGGTACGATAAAAACAGGAAGGACGGTTTGTCTTTTGGTTCTGCCAAATAGCGAATTGCGGCATCGGTCATCGCATCCACACGGTACCCTGGCAAGAAAACTTCTTCTCCCTTTTCATCATAGAGCACTGTGCTGTAGGCATCGGAAGTATTTTCCAGTAAATTGGAAGCCAACCAGCGCTGATATCCACCGCGCTTATCTTCTGGAACTGGACCAACGCCATCGGCCATCAAATGCCATTTACCTATATAGGCTGTTTCATACCCTGCATTACTAAAACTATGTGCAAGGGTTTGCGCATCATCTTTGAGACCTATTTCATTTCGGTATACCCCGGTATTGGTGGCGTACAATCCGGTTTGCAAACACGATCGCGCTGGAGCACAAACCGGCTGACATGTAAATGTTTTTGCACAATGGGTCCCGGATTGAGCCATGCGATCAAAGTTGGGCGTTAAGCCCATGGGATTGCCATGCACACCGGTAGTATCCCAGCGTTGCTGGTCAGTAAAAAATACGATAACATTGGGTTGTGATGTACTCATAATCTATATATTCCTGTGTAACCAGTCATGTCATTGGTTACATGTTTATTGTTATTTATGCTGCACTGCGTGACTCATGCCTATAGTCACGCACTCCATTCAGTACGATAATGCCTATTATGGCCGAAACTCCAGAAACAATCCAGATCACCTCATAGGAGGGTACGGCGGCACCTTCCGGTGTAAACCATGGGATGAAAAAACCCATGAAAATAAGGGCTAATGTGCGCCCAATGGCGAAAAATACATTAATGGCACCTGCCAGTTGTCCTGTAATATCGGCGGGATACTGCTCTGACATAAAGGGCTTTTGGGTGACTTCAATTAAGATATCGCCAAAGCCAAAGAGGAAAGCTGCTATGGTAAACCCTGTTACACTGGTCGCTGTATACCCAAAAAAACAACTTAAAATCACGGCAACAAAAGCAACTTGCATCACACGTTGTTTTGCATAACGTTCGGCAACCCATCCGCATGGAATGGCCATCAATAATGCAATGAACGGCATCATGGCCCATGATGATCCGAATTCACTGTCAGTGAGTTTTAACGTTTTGGAAGCGTATAAAGCTGCTGACCCTACTACTGCAGTTTTAGTAAATGCACGAATAAATAACGAGAAAGCTAAGCGGGGTAACATGGGTTGATGCCAAAAATCTTCCCAATAGCGTTTAATATTTAATTTGGGGCGTTTTTGTTTTACGATTGGCTTCTCGCCTAAGAAAAAGGCTGGAATCATTACAAAGGCTATTTGGCAAACAACCGCTGCCCCATATAAAGGCAGGCCATAATGTGTGCCACCTGCCTCGGCATGTTGACCGACCAAGCGCATCCCCACAAATAAGGCCAACATGAAGCCCATTTGCTCAATACTTTTAATACAGCCCATCACGAATGTGCGTTGTCTGGGTGGTAGCATTTCAGCCATCATGGGCTGGTCTGTTCCATTGAGCATGTCTTGGAAAAATTGAAGCGCTACAATAACAGAAATGAGTATGACTAATGAGGACATAAAAGGAACGGCCAATACACACAATGCGGTGAGTGGCGCACAGATAATGAGAAATATTGCCCGACGACCAAAACGTGTCCATACATGGTCACCCCAAAGTCCGGCAATGGGTTGCGCTATCACACCAAATGCTGGATTGATGGCCAGGACCAAAAAAATGGTGGTGGGATTTTCGGTGAACATTGCCAAAGTAAGCGGCAACAAATTCACGCTACAGGCTTCGGTGATTGCAATTCCAAAAAAGATGCTACAGAGCAATGCTATTTTAAAGGGGCCCATATTTTCTTGAGTAGCGGGCTCTACAAGGCCGGGCTTAGGGTCATTAGTGGACAGATCAACTACGTTATCCGTAGTTTTTTCCATTTCGCTTGTAGGGTGATCCACAGCCTTCTCCAACCCGCATCGCCCGAAACTTCGTGTACTGAATCGGAACTCGCCTTGACAATATTATCGATTGTCCGTAAAAATACAATTAAAACAATTATTTTTACGTGTTAGAGCATCATACATGATATTTTTAATACAGTCAATAGATTTTGACACGAATACTCCGGAAAATAATTGTTATTCTTATTATAATTACTTACCGCAGCACTTTTTGAATTTTCGCCCGCTCCCACAGAGGCATTTATCGTTGGGCCCTGGTTCACTTTTACCCGCTTGCTGGAGATCGTGCATCTGAATGGCCCGCATTATGTTAGCCGGTGGACGTTGTTCATGAATCTCTTTAACCATGTACTGCATGGAGGGAGCCACATGGTTGAAGAAGCGCCTATAGGCCGGACATAAATAGGATAACCCCTCTTCCCCATCGGGTGATTGGCTAAAGCGATGCTTAGGACAATCGCCGTTACATGCGAAGCGCACTTCGCATTGCTGACAATAGTTTGGCAACGTATCGCGTTTATCGGTACCAAACGTTGATTGTTGGGCTGAAGCCACCATGTCGGCTACAGAGTCGTTTAATATACTACCAAGCCGATATTTAGGATACACAAAATGATCGCAGGAATAGAGGTCACCATTGTGCTCCATGGCCAAAGAATTTCCACAAGTTTCATTGAACACACAAAGCCCGGGATCTCCTCCCAGATATGCCGATAAAGCGACATCGAAAATTTGTACAAATGTTTTACCGACATCGTTCCGTACCCAGTGCTCATATATGGCGCACAGGAATTCACCGAAGTCGTCTGGACGTACGGACCATGGAGTGACGCGTGCATCGCCTTCTTCTTCGGGCAACACCAATTCAAGTTCATGCTCTTCTGTATCGCCTAGCCTGCGCTCCACGATGGGAATAAATTGCATGTACTGACTGCCAATGCTTTTTAAGAACTCGTATACTTCCAAGGGTTGTTTGGCATTATGGCGTTGCACTACGGTGAGGGTATTAAATTCGACCTTATGTTTTCGGAGGATATCTAGGCCTCGCATGACTTTAGAAAATGTCGGCTGCTGTCCTTTGTCTACCCGAAATTTATCGTGTAATTTTTCAGGACCGTCTATGGACAACCCTACAAGGAATTGATGTTCTGCTAGAAAAGTACCCCACTCTTCATCCAACAACACACCGTTGGTTTGAAGCGCATTGTATATTTTCTTTTTACCTTTATACTTATTTTGGAGTTCAACGATGGTACGAAAGTAGTCGACTCCCGCAATAGTGGGCTCACCGCCTTGCCAAGCAAAGGTGATTTCCGCAGATTGCTGCCCATCGATATAGCCTTGAATATAGCGGCCCAACACTTCCTTGGGCATAATCCAGTCATTGGCATCGGGATACAGTTTTTCTTTTTCCAGATAGAAACAATAGGTGCAATCGAGATTACACAATGGTCCGACGGGCTTGGTCATAACATGATAGGCGTCAGGTATGGTGGCGGACTTAGGGGCCATGGTCGAATTCCTGTCACTCGGTTTAGCTTCAAGCCTATCAAAGCCTATATAGCGCACACCAGCTATTTGGTGAGTAGACGATTCTGTAGGACTTGTGCGCCTTGCGCAGGACGACTGATAAAACTATTGGCTTGGATTCCGGTTTTCTCAGCATATCGTTGGTGCAGAGTCTTTTGTACCGTAGCAACAGAGTCCGCTTTCACTAAGCTTACGGTACATCCTCCAAAGCCTCCGCCTGTCATCCGAGCACCGTAGACTCCTTGATCGACTCCCAGCTCATTTAGAATATCGACCAGCGTATTTAACTCTACGCAGCTTACATCATAGTGATCTCGCAGAGAATTATGACTGTCAGTTATTAATGATCCCGCCCTAAGCCAATCTTGATTGATAAACGCCTCCGAAGCCTGAATGGTACGTTCAATTTCAGTTACAACATGATGCGCACGGTTATACTCAATTGAACTTAAAAGTGAACGTGAAGTTTCAAGGTCTTTTAAAGACACTTCGCGCCAAGAAGAAGCACCGATCTTTTTCAGCGCACCGTCACACTGAACTCGACGTTTCTTGTACTCGCCATCACCAAGATTGTGTGAGACATTGGTATTCGTAATTAACACAACCAATGATTCTCCAGCAAATGGGATATGTTTAAGTTCCTGCGATTGACAGTCAAGCAACATGAGTGCATTTACCTTACCAAAAACACTGCTAAATTGATCCATGATTCCACACGGAACCCCTGCATATCGATGCTCAGCTTCTTGACACAATAAGGCTTTTTGCGCTTGCTCAAACCGATTGCCTGTGATGGCTTCAACGAGTGTTGCAGTGGCCACCTCAAGTGCAGCACTACTGGATAATCCCCCACCTACTGGTACATCCGAGTAAATGAGAGCATCGAAGGCAGGTATTTCAATTCCCTGTGCCTTACATTGTGCAAGTACACCCTCCACGTAGGTATACCACTCGCTTGTATGTGGGGTACGTGTACACTCTAAGGGGATTTCTGCCATGGACTCAAAGCGGCAACTGTACAGATTCGAACTTTTTTTACCTTCTTTAATATCGGCAGCAATAACCACTTTTCGGTCTAAAGCCATGGGCAAAACAAAACCATCATTGTAATCTATATGACCTCCAATCAAATTTACTCGTCCTGGAGCAGCTACTATTACCGATGGCGAACGATTAAATTGTTCTTGGAATTGTGTTGACACATTGTTGATTATTGAAGGCTGATCACTCATCGATAACTTTCGCTTTACTTAATATATGTACATAACCGTTTGAGTTTGGTACAGCAATTTCAGATTTCCCATCACCATCTAAATCGGCTAAAATGGGGTGGCCTACTGGGCCATCCAAATCCAATGACCACAACACCCTTGGTTTGGTTGTTTGTTCTTCATAGGCATTTCCAAGTGCAACTAATTGTGCGTGACTGGTACCCACTAAAAATTCTTGACGACCATCACCATCCACATCACCACCAATTACATTGGATCCTGTGCCGCCCAAATCCATCTCCCACAACAATTCCCCATCTAAGGTATCCACACAGGCGAAAAGCCCATTTTGTCTGGGGATACCCATAAACCATTTGCCCTGCGCATCCTGCATAAACCCTTCAGTAGCGCAACGATTAACTCCCGTGAGCGGAATTTTATGCCAAAACGGTATTGCGTCTAGGGTCATCCCCCCTTGGAAATAGTGGCCTGAACTTAACACCACAGTGGGCTGTGATTGTCCGGTATCCAAAATGGCGGGAAGTGTATAGAGACCTTGACTTGCTTGATTAAATACCGTTGGCGGAAATGCGGGGCCGACCATCAGGTCTCCTGTTTTTCCGGAGGCAATGCAATAGTAATCGGGGTTGGTAAATACAAGATCTTCGGCACCATCGCCATCATAATCCCAGGTGGAGGCGAGATTAACACTGGGACCATAATATCGTTCTGGCGCTTCTTTCATCTCACCACGTTCCCATACAATGTGCCCATCTTTTCCGCTGATGACCATACTGCGTACTACTGGGGTACCTATCCATATATAGATATCTGAATTCTTGGCACCGGTAAAATATCCACTGCGCATATAGGCTTTTCTCGGTTGGGGCAATCCTTCACGCGTGGTTGGTGGAAGTGTAACTGTCCACAACGTTTTCGATTCTCGTCCGGGTGTATGTGCGACTATTTTCGATGCTTTATCCGGTCCTACTTCGATGGTGATCAACTCACGCAGTCCATCCCCATCCAAATCTGCTAATACTGGAGGGCAACTTGAAGAATATTCTGCGACATCGTCAAACGAAGTAGCTGAATAATTCACGACCTTGGCTGTTGGATTTCGATAGAGGACTAATTCATTGCCTGGTGCAGCAGTTAAATTTGCAGCCAATAGCTCAGGCATAGCCGCGCCAACATTTTGAGGTACAGGGATAGGTGGAATTTTTATTATCTTTACGACATTTTTTACTATGGGATCTACCAAAGCCCATTTACTGTCTGTCCCTAATTCTAGATTTTTTGTATGACCATTTAAAACAACCGCTAATTCACTTCCACCTGTAGCAGGGACTTGGTATCCATTGCCCTCCCATAACTTTTGCACTTTTCCACCACCCAAACGAAACAAGGCTGCCCCCTGGATGGTCGTTAAAGTGGGGTCGTCGGAACGGTGCGCTAAGACCAATGTTCCTTGATCGCTTTGAGTGTCCACCAACCGAATCGCAACATACCCGGGGATGCGATAGGCCATTTTACCTGTCACTGCATCGTATATACGCATGAGCCATTGGTTGGAGTTCTCGGAATTATACATAGAAACTACGATTTCCAGACCGTCTTTGTCATCGATTTTCGCATACGGTGGCTCGGGCCAATTACTACGTACTTTACCTGTGGTAACGCTTTCTGGCCAACCATAATGCCAGGCTTTTTCAAGTTTTCCGTCTTTATTCAATAGCACTTCATGGTGTTGTGCAAAGTTGGCTATACAAAGAAAGTCATCTCGATTATCGCCATTGAGATCGACAAACTTCACCAGCCCATAACTACGCACGTTGGCTGGAGCAACATCCCATTGCACAAAGTCTTTGACCGCTCCGGTATTTTGATCCAACATCCACATTCGGCTGTGTGTTTCCACAGCTATCTCTTGTGCGCCATCGCCATCAAGATCACTTTGCAACAAACTGGGGTAACAGGTATAAGCATCAAAGTCATAACGCCATCGCTCTTTCGGCGTTGATGTATCCTTGTCAAAATCAAAGAGTGAGATGTAGCCGAAGTCTTCATCTGGTGGATACCCCATCATCACAACAATTATTTCCTGTGACGGGGAATCGGGGCGATAATCTCCTACATAACAATTCCAACTATAGGACATAGGTTCCACATCATAACGCCATATGGCTTCGCCGGATTCCAAGTCCACGATAACTACAGCACCATAGGGCTCACTGGGTCGCCCGGCCTTAAGCAGTGCTTCCAATTTCCCATCACCATTTAGATCCATTAAACGAACGACAGATGAATAGTTTATGTTTTTGGGATGGCTATTCCAAAGTTCATTACCTTCATTGTCATAACAGTACAAAGAACCCGCTACCAGACACAATGCACGGCGCTCTCCGGAGGGAGTATAGATATACATGGGTGTTGCAGAACCACGCCCGAGATCATAGGACGCGACCACTTCAGGGGCTTCACTCATGTTACCGGGCACAGACTGCACACCGGTCAATTGAGCATTTTGGCGTGCTTCAGGCCATTCCCCAAGCTGAGCCAGTTGGAAGAACGTTAAGCATACAGAAAGTAGCACTGATTCCCCCTTTTACTTTTTGGCCTTGCCTAAAGATGAACCTTGCGACAACAGAAACTCGATAAATTCTTGGGACTCAAAAAATTCAGAGCACACTTCATGTCCACGCCCCGGCACAGTGATTAATTTGGCATCACTGCCCAATGCTCGACTACGCTTAACTAACAGACCTGCATTTTTTTCGATGGGCACAACGGTATCTGAATCACCATGTAAAAAAAGCATAGGGACTTTGGCATCCACCAACGGTTTTACATTTTCAATCGGATTATATCGTTTGAGTTCAGCTTGGAGCTCATCTTTTGTCATCCCATAAGCGCCACTTGCACGCGCTACGCCGGGATAACTTTCAATATTGCATACCGTATAGATGCCAGCAACACACCCCACGCGTTGTGCATTTTCACGAGCCCAATTAAGCAGCATGAGTCCCCCTCGACTTTGGGGCAATAGACATGGTTTTTTATCGAGTTTGTAGGTATTCATGAGATGATCATATAGGGCTGAATACGCTTTAGTACCTTTGGGGCTTCCATACGATTCGCCCACTTCGATCCCGCAAATAGAAAAACCTGCATCGAGTAGCTGTTTAGCCATCCAAGTATGGGTGGGATCTGGGTGGCCACCGATAAACGTAGGGGCATACCAAACCCACGGTTTAGAACCATCGGAGGCAGCTTGAGTGGGTAGAATGATAAACGCTTTATTTTCACCTAAGGAGAAATCCAGGCGTTTCGCCCCAAATTGCTCAGATTCTGTTAGGGGACCGGATTCGGCAACACTGTCAATTGCTACAAGCAATATCGCAAATGTATATATAAAGCAAACAGTAATATTTTTCATTAGCACCCTCCAAACTTTATTGTATCGTCGAATACGACTGGGGTCAATATCAGGTCGCTTTACGAAGTGTAACCATCGCGTTGTAATCGGGTACCCCGGCTTGAGGTGATCGACAACTGCGATCCAATAGTGAATTCCCTTCGGGCCAATGGACTTGTAAGTGTTGCCTTGGGATGGACGCTGGATACACATGCCCTGTGTAACAGCCCTGATCATTCTCCAACACAATACTATCACCTGCCTTGAGAGATAAAAGAGTGATGTCATCGGAGTTCATCAATACGGCACTGCGGGTTGCGCCCGTAATGGCATCTCGGTCTTCTTGTACTATACTGTTGAACTGTTTACCTCGGCGTGTAGACAAGATAAATTGCCCCTCCGGCACCTTCGGCGTATGCCCTGCCAACACAGCCAAATGCGCTTTACCGTCTTCCGTACCGAATGACCAATCTTTACATAAATGATCGCCACCATACTGGAATTGATCACCTTTGTTATGTAAGTGCTGAATTCCATCGTAAAAGGGGATGACTTGGGCAATTTCGGCACGTACAGCTGTTGTAGACTCAAAGGATAATTGGGGGGCCCATTCTGGTTTTACCCGACGCGCCAAATCCATGAACACTTCCCATTCTGCTCGGGCTTCTCCTATGCGGCGACCGGGAATTTCGGGGCTGAACATGACACGACGTTCGGTGCTGGTTTGGGTTACGCCACCTTCAATTTCATAACGAGTTTCAGCTGGCAAGAGCACTACGGTATCAGCTGGCTCTATGAGCATTTGATTTGTTAGAACGATATCCATGTGCACGCGTAGGGACACTTTAGCTAGGCTTTCTTCGACACGCTTGGGGTCGGGCATCACTTCTAAAAAGTTTCCGCCAATAGATATTAAAGCATCCAATTTTTCATCATAGGCAGCATCAAGCATATCCGCAGTCATAATACCGGGTTGATCCGGAACGGAAAATCCCCATTGCGCACTGAGTGCTTGTGCATTTTCATGATTGATGGTTTTACCACCAGGGAATGCTGTCGAATAGGCGCCCATTTCTGCGCCGCCTTGTACGCCTGAGTGTCCACGGATGGGCATAAGCCCACACCCTTCACGTCCTACAAAGCCTTTGGACAAGGCCAAGTTTACTATTGCCCGAACATTGTCGACACCTTGAGTATGCTGGGTTATTCCCATGCTCCATACAAATACAGCTTTATCAGCGTTACCCAATTGAATCGCTAACGTTTCGATTGAATCTTTTTGCAAACCGGTATCGGCTTCAATTGTCTCCCAAGAAAGCGCTGCAAGATATGATTTTAATTCATCACCCCCCACCGCATGCTCATTTAAAAACGAGTGATCGACTATATTGTTTTCGAACATGGATTTTAATACACCGTTTATAAAACCAACATCGCTACCTTGGTTGAGTCCATAAAATGCATCGCCAATCTTCGTACCGAAAAGGGCACTTTCTGGAAGAGATGGAATCCAGTAGTGTTCCATACCGGGTTCACGGTAGGGATTTACCACCACAATTTTTGCGCCATTCTTTTTTGCATAATGAATGTATTTAGTGGCTACAGGTTGATTGTTGGCAACATTCGAACCAAAAAATACAATGACATCGGCCGCCAACCAATCGCTATATGAACATGTTGTTGCCCCAGCCCCAATGGAGCTTTTCAGGGCTACTGTACTGGGCGAATGGCAAATCCGCGCGGCATTGTCGATGTTGTTTGACCCCATGGCACGAATCGCTTTTTGTACACAGTAGTAGGATTCATTGGGCATCCCGCGTGAGGTCATGTAGGCGCCCATTTGATCTGGCGCTGTATCACGAAGCCTTTCGGCAATGACATCCAAGGCTTCGTCCCATGAAATGCGCGCAAAACCCGACTCTCCTTTGCGACGAATCATTGGGAAAGGTAGACGTCCTAACGCACGTAATTCATCGCTGCGCTGATCGCGGAGCGATGCACAATCCCCCAGCACAGCCTCATCCATAGCAGGCATGGTATTGAGTTCCAACAAACGCAAACGGATATTACACAGGTGAATACCGTCGAGTGTCCAATCGTGCATCCCCGAAGTACCTAGCGCACAACCATCGCAAACCCCATTGTTCAAAATACGCCAAGCGTAGCCCAAGTCGTGTCGGTTTTCTTTGAGGGTACGTATCAATTCCATATAGTTATTGGGGCGTGTTTTACCAATACCAAACGGCATCAAGCTAGCCCAGTTCGATGGGGTCCACTTTTTCGATACATTACTCATGATACATCCTTATTCACGAAAATGCGTTGTGTTTGTGTATATACGGACAAATGTTCGTCTCTACAAAAACCAACGAGTGTAATTCCAAAGGCCTCGGCTGTTTCAACCGCCATTGAGGAAGGCGCAGACACTGCCACCAAGATTGGGATTTGTGCACGATATACCTTAGATACGATTTCATAGGATATTCGACCACTCACGCAAAGCACAGCTACTTCTTCAAGTTGTTCAGCATTCAGTAAATATCCTAGCACTTTATCCACCGCATTGTGTCGGCCGATATCTTCACGTACAACGAGGGCTTCGCCCAATACAGAAAATGCAGCAGCTCCGTGTGATCCACCTGTTGCGTGAAATGCGGATTGCGCTTGTTGCATGGATACCACCATAGTATGAATGGTCTCCTCTGACACCGAGAGGTTCTTCTTTATTTTTTCTGGTTGTCCATACAAATCCAATATTGCAGGATCACGGGTGCCGCAAATACCGCATGAAGATGTGGCCGCTTGATTGCGCTGGCCTTTGATGGAGATTTGGATATAGTGTTCAGGAACCGTCACATCCAATCTTGCCAAGTGCTTGGTATCCGGGTCCATGGTTTCGGAAAAAGACAACGGTGCTTTGGGGTCCGTGATGATGCCTTCGCTGAACAACAACCCACGAGCCAATGCTTCATCATGGCCATCGGCTGAGCGCATTGTAAGCACATAGGCATCCCCATTGAGGGTAATATGAAGCGGTTCTTCATTGGCCAAAGCTACTTGCCCCACTGTCTGCCTCCCTGCACGAATTTGATGTTCTGGATAAAATGAATTGGTCATCGGAGTACTTTCGATTCGTGGTCAATCTGGAAACAGTGCGTAGAAATGAAAATACCATCTATAGCTTCATGGTTCAATCTTAATATCTAAAAGTAGTTATATTAACTATTTACACCTTATATAGGCTTCTTCTGAAATGGAAAGAACCTGAACAATGTGATAGACTAAATCCGGTTGCAAATGTAGATTTTTCTAACAGATATAGGTGTTTTTATGAAAGCGTTTTTATCGGCATGCACCGCATGTATGTTGCTTGTAAGTGTTGAGGCGACATCTGAACGAGGAAAGTCCGATGGCAAAGACCATTGGGCCTTTCAGCCCATCGTTCAGCCTGCCCTCCCAACTATTGATGAAACTGGCGAAAAGTGGGTTAAAAATCCAATCGACCGATTTATCTGGGAGAAATTGAATGCTGAAGGAATCAAACCTGCACCTGAAGCCAATCGTCCAACACAAATTCGTCGTTTGTATCTGGATCTACTCGGTTTATTACCAAGCCCTGAAGAAGTGGATGCTTTTTCAAATGATTTGGAACCCAATGCCTACGATCGTCTTGTCAATCGATTATTGGCTTCGCCCCATTTTGGGGAACGCTGGGGACGGCATTGGCTCGATGAAGCGCGTTATGCGGATAGCGATGGCTTTGAAAAAGACTTACCTCGTCCATTCGCCTGGCGCTATCGCGATTGGGTAATCAATGCCTACAATAGTGACCTTCCTTATGACCAGTTCATTACCGACCAATTGGCAGGAGATTTACTGCCCGGCAATAACCCGCAAGCACTCACGGCAACAGGTTTTCATCGCAATACCTTAACCAATCGTGAGGGTGGCGTGGACCAAGAAGAGTATCGCGTAGAGCAAGTAGTTAATCGCACCAACACAACCTCCTCCACGTTTTTAGGGCTTACCATGGGCTGTGCACAGTGCCATGATCATAAGTATGATCCCCTTTCGCAAAAAGAGTATTTTGGATTATATGGATTCTTTAATTCCGGCATGGAAAAAGATGTCGAAACCGAAGACCCCATTGCGATGCGCACGTGGAAAACTGCCAATGCCCTTATCGACTCTGAGTATAAAAAATTTGAGAAGCAGGCCAGGGAATACAAGAAAACATTAATCGAAAAACTACCCGAATGGGAAGCGCAGTACAATAAAGATGCTCTTAAGTGGGTTGTGCTTAGCCCTGAGACATTTCATTCTGAAAGCAATATGTCCTATACATTTCTTGACGATGGCTCTGTATTGGGTACTGGCCCTCCCCCCGGTATCGACACATATACACTTACCGCTTCAGCACAGGTTGAAAATGTCGTAGCGCTTCGCCTTGAGGTATTGACTGACGAATCTTTGCCCAAGACGGGTCCAGGTCGTGCATCACATGGTAATTTCATCCTTTATGACTTTGAAGCACATATCGCCCCCAAAAAAAATCCTGACAAAAAGCTTGAGGTGCTCTTCAGTAACGCTTGGGCAGACTTAGCTGAAAAAGGCTGGCCCATTGAGAATGTCATTGATGAAGATAAAAACTCAGGATGGTCGGCCTATGCGTATGCCGGACATAACGAGCAGCGCACTGCTATCTTTACTACCGCTGAAACCTTGGGCTCTCCCGATCACGTAAGCACGTTCACGTTCCGGTTTGAACAAAATTATGGAACAGGTCATGTGATGGGTCGATTTAGAATGCTGGCCGCTACTGGTGATGCAAAAAAACTCATGACTCCGGTAGAAATCACTCAAATCCTTGAAATGAATCCGAGTAAACGCAGTGCGAAACAAACAGAAAAACTAATTACATTTTTCGGTCAAGACGATCCCCGACTAAAAGAGCTCACCATAACTTTAGAGGCGTTGAACAAAGCCCGTCCTAAAAAACCGGATTTGCGCGTTCAAGCCATCGTGGCCAACCCAGAACCGCCTGAAACTCATATTCTCATCAGAGGAGACTTTTTACGTAAAGGCGAAAAAGTTGAACCGCATACCCCTTCAATATTGCCTGCAATGAAATCCGTTAATGAAACTCCTAACCGCTTGGACTTGGCCAACTGGATCATTAGCACGGAAAATCCATTAACATCGCGTGTTGCGACGAATCGAGTATGGACACACCTTTTCGGTGCAGGATTGGTAAAGACGAATGAAGACTTTGGCACACGGGGAGAAATGCCTTCTCATCCGGAACTCTTGGATTGGCTTAGTAATGCCTATATGCGCAACGGCTGGTCACGAAAAGCGCTTATTCGTGAAATTGTCACTTCAGCGACCTATCGCCAGTCCTCACGAAAGCGTCAAGAGCTCATGGAGCGCGACCCGGATAACCGCTGGCTAGCATATCAGAATCGCTACCGTGTTCAGGCTGAAACCACACGTGATTTATTTTTACAAGCCAGTGGATTATTGAATGATGCGGTTGGCGGTCCAAGTATTCGTCCATCGTTGCCGGAAAGTGTACGTGGCTTGGGTTATGCAAACTCCATTAAATGGAAAGATTCCCAAGGTGACGAGCAGTTCCGCCGAGGTATGTATATTCATTTCCAACGTACAGTTCCTTTCCCCATGTTGATGGCGTTTGACTGCCCAGATTCCAATGTCACGATTGCGCGGCGTTCGCGAAGCAATACACCGTTGCAAGCGCTAACTTTGCTCAACGATCCCATTTTTGTACAATGTGCTCAAGCGTTGGGATTACGTGCCCTATCCAGTGCTGAGGAATCGCACGAAGCACGTATACGCACCATCTTCCGCTGGTGCCTCGGACGCACCCCATCGGATCTTGAAGTGTCCAAATTATTAGAGCTATTAAAGGACCAAGAAAGTATATATACTGCGCAACCGGATGAAGCCTTGCAATTGGCAGGAACATCCGTCCCTGAGCATAGTTCTGCCGCCGAAGTAGCCGCTTACACAACCTTAAGCCGGGTCATATTGAACCTGGATGAATTTTTGACACGGGAGTAATACGAATGCACCCTTTCCAAGAACATATTGAACAGTCACGACGTGGTTTTCTAGCGAGCGCGGCTTCCGGTATTGGTGGAATCGCTTTGGCTAATTTGTTGGCACAGGATTCGTCCTTTGCCGCATCGCCTAAAGCGACAAATCCACTTCACGCAAAGGCCCCACACCATACGCCAAAAGCGAAAGCGTGTATATTTATTTTCATGGCTGGAGCGCCAAGCCAAATCGAATTATTCGATCCCAAGCCTGAATTGAATAAAATGCATGGGCAAAAATTACCCGAATCGTTTACTAAAGATTTACGCTTTGCTTTCTTGCAAAAGGATTCAGCGGTTGCCAAAGGGTGCGATGTACCTTACAAGAAATACGGTGAATGTGGTACTGAAATGTCCACCATGCTTCCGCATATAGGTTCTTGCGCAGATGATATTGCTCTTGTGCGCTCTATGCACACTGAGGCGTTTAATCACCATCCGGGGCAGTTAATGATGAATACAGGGGTTCCTTTCTTTGGACGCCCCAGTATAGGCTCATGGATAAACTATGGGTTAGGAAGTGAATCTGAAAATTTGCCGGGCTATGTGGTCTTGAGTTCAGGACGCGGATCCAGTGGTGGAGCGTCCAATTGGTCGAGCGGTTTTTTACCATCCACCTATCAAGGCGTCACCTTCCGGAATCAGGGTGAACCTATTCTACACTTGAGTAACCCTGACGGCTTACCACATGATTGCCAACGTCGCGGATTGGATACCATTAACGAACTAAATAAAATCCATTACGAGGAACAACTCGATCCCGAAATTCTTTCGCGCATATCATCGTATGAATTGGCCTATCGTATGCAATCGGCTGCTCCCGAATTGATCGATCTCTCAAAAGAAAAACAGCATACCTTGGATGCCTATGGCGTGAACCGCACAGAGGGCAATTATAAGCAACACCGCAACGGCGGCACCGATGAATTTCAATCTTTTGCCGCCAACTGTTTGCTAGCTCGACGCCTTGTGGAACGCGGCGTTCGGTACATTAATATTTACCATGCTACTTGGGACCATCATTCCGGCATGGATAAACGTATCGACTTCAATACAAGAATGTGTGATCAACCCATAGGTGCATTAATCAAAGACCTTAAAGAACGTGGCCTTCTCGATAGCACAATGGTGGTTTGGGGATCCGAATTCGGGCGCACACCGCTTGGCGAAAACAGGGTAGGTCGTGATCCCAATACGGGTCGCGATCATCATCCTTTCGCTTTCAGCACTTGGGCAGCCGGTGGTGGAATTAAGGGTGGACAAGTGGTAGGTGAAACCGATGAAATCGGTTGGAATCCTGTCAAGGACCCCGTACACATCAATGACTTTCACGCAACTATGTTACATGCATTTGGTTTTGACCACGAAGAGCTGAATTACCGCTATCAGGGACTAGATTTCCGCTTAACAAATGTAGGCGGCAAGGTCATCGATAAATTATTGGCCTAACCGTTTAGGCGAGGATATCGGATATTACCCGTCCGTGAACATCGGTCAGACGCATGTCACGGCCCCCGAAACGGTAAGTTAGTTTTTCATGGTCCACACCGAGTTGATGCAGAACAGTTGCATGAATATCATGAATATCAACTGGATTTTCTATAGCCGACATGCCCATTTCGTCGGTCTCGCCGTAAGTGATTCCGCCTTTAATGCCGCCTCCAGCCATCCAGATAGTATAGCCACTAATGTGGTGATCGCGACCATCGTCACCACCCGAATGCGGCGTGCGGCCCATCTCACCGGCCCATAAGACGAGTGTTTCGTCCAGCAGACCGCGTGCTTTGAGATCTTTAATCAATGCTGTAACGGGTTGATCGGTGATGCGTGCGTTTTCAGCATGGCGCAACTTCAGCGCTCCGTGTTGATCCCACGGTGCATTATTGTTGTGGGTTAATGGGCAGGTTATCTCGACGAAGCGAACACCTGCTTCGATCATGCGTCGTGCACGAAGGCATTGCAATGAGTAAAAACGGTCGTAATCATCGCTTCGATTAACACCGTACAGATCCAATGTGGCTTTTGATTCACCGGTGATATCGCATAAATCAGGCACCATTGTTTGCATGTGTGCAGCAGTTTCATAATTTCGTATGGCTGCTTCAATGGTATCAGACCCCCCTCGCGATCGCGCTGTAGCGCTATCTTGCTCTTCTAAAAATTTTAGTTTAGCGCGTTGTAATTCTGGCGAGTCGCTGGGCCGAATATTATCTACCGGATCACCTTGTGCGCGAACCATAGCTGCTTCGTGAGTAGCTGGTAAATAAGAGCTGGCGAAATTTTGAAAGCCTCCGTTGGGCACCCAATCGTTATTGAGTAACACATAGCCGGGCAATTGCTCATTGTCTGTTCCCAGCCCATAGGACACCCATGCCCCAATACTGGGTGCAGCACCGATACTGCGTCCTGTATGCAATAACAAATTCTGCGCACCGTGCAATGGCGTCTCCCCCACTACAGAACGCACGACACAGAGATCATCGGCGATTGTGGACATATGCGGGAAAAGGTCGCTTACCCACAAGCCTGATTCACCGTGCTGCTTGAAGTTCCAGGGGCTCTTTAACCAAACACGGCTGGCACTAATGGATTGTGAACCTTTATCGCCTGCCCACTCAACATTTTTCCCATGCCATTTATCGAGGGCTGGTTTGGGGTCGAAGGAATCAACATGCGAAACACCGCCATCCATAAACAAAAAGATTACATGCTTGGCTTTGGGCGCAATGTGCGGCAATGGGGATGTTACAGTGTCTGCTGTTGCCCATTGGTTACTAAGGCCGTTAAATGCCATCATTCCAAATCCGAGATTGGTGTACTTTAAAAAATCTCGGCGAGCCATTACCGGGTCGGAAAAACCGGGGCACAATGGATTTCGTGATGTTGGTTTATTGGACATAGATGAATTCTTTCATATTAAACATTGCATGAGCCACATCTTGCCATACACGTTGGTTCTCTAGCAATGGCTGTTCTGTTGCCCCATGTAAATTAGCACATTCATTTGCAAATGCAATAAAGCCTTCTATTGTCTTAGAATCCGGTGGTGTTCCAAATGCCTTGATATACATGGAGGATACCCGTTCGGCTGAGGTTTCTGCTTGATCTTGCATGAGCCCTTGACTCCAATGTTGAGCCATAGAATTCACAAAAGGGTTATTAAGCATAGCCAGCGCTTGATTGGGGACATTGGTAGTATCGCGACGACCAGTGGTCAGTTTTGGAATGGGCTGATTGAATAAAGCTAAGAATTTGGGTGGATCCATCAGGGTCATTTTCTGGTAAATACTGCGTCGACCATTACCATCTAAGGGCCCTGCATATAACCGCTTTGTAGAATCTTCCGCTGCCCTATGTGGATTGATTGGCTCACCATATAATGCAT
>CALLLL010000307.1 GCA_938082445.1 uncultured bacterium | reverse complement strand
TAATGAGCTTGAAGCGATCACCAAGACCGGTATAATCATGCCTGAGATGAATCTTAAAGAGGCAACTGATGTAGCGTTAACCACGCGTTTGGATTTATATACGGATGTTGATTTGGTTCAAGATGCTGAACGAAAAATTATTGTAGCCTCCAACGGTCTCCTGCCGAAGATGGATTTGCTACTCACAAGTAATATCCCTACCAAAACGGGTAATCGTGTATCTGCATTGGATTTTTCCGATCGACGGTTTAGCGCGGGCATTGATTTGGAATTGCCATTCGACCAAAAATCTAAGCGCAACACCTACCGACGTGCGTTAATTGATTTGGAAGTACGCAGACGGTCAGCGGCGCTCAACATCGACCTGGTCAAACTAGACGTACGGAACTCTTGGCGTAATTTAGAACAGGCCAAACGTGATTACGAAATCGGATTGAAAAGTATACAGCTCAATGAAGACCGTGTAGAAGAAGTCAATCTAAAAGCGGAATTGGGATTGGGCAGTATTTTGGATCAAGTGGATGCCCAAAATGACTTAACCAACGCTCAAACGTCAGTAACCAATTCTTTGGTACGCCAAAAGATTTCCATGTTGGAATTTTGGCGCGATATTGGGGTGTTATACATCCAGGAAAATGGACAATGGGAGAAATTACCTGATGCTTAGGGTAATCATAGCAATAGTCGCTATCATAGCTGCGGTATTTATATTTAGACACTTCAGTACACCAGGTAGTGATTTGTCTCAGCGAATAACTTTCACCACTCAACAGGGTGACTTGCGCGTGACAGTACTCGAGGGCGGCAATATTGAAGCCTTGGAATCACAGGAGATTCGTTCTGAAATCAAAGGACGCAATGGCGCTAAAATCATGAGCATTGTAGAGGAGGGGTACTTAGTCACTCAGGAAGACATTGACAACGAATTGGTGTTGGTTGAACTTGAGACTTCAACACTGGAAGATGAACTCGTCAATCAGGAAATTTCTACGCAAACCGCAGAAGCATCTTATACAGAACGTAAAGCTCAATTTGATATCCAAATCAATTTGAATCAAAGTACCATCTCGACCGCTGAGCAAAATGTTAAATTTACACGAATGGACTTTGAGAAATACTTGGGCGAAAAAGCCGTTAATGAAATTATTTCCACATTAGAAATGGCGAAATACTTCAAGTCTGATGATGAGACTCAAGAATCCACTACTCCATCTACACCCGACAAACAAACGCTTAAAGTAAAACCAGCTCCGCTGGACGCAGCCAAGCCAGGCGCCGAGAAAATAGAGGAATCCAAAGGCGATCCTGAAGTTCCCAAAGAACGACGTCGAAGTGAGGGTCGAAGTCAACGTGGCCAACGCGGAGAGGGCGGTGATGGAGAAGGTCGCAGTAGGCGTGGTGGCGGTGGTGGTCGAGGTTTTGATCCTGCCAGCATAAAGGCGATGATTGATGCCAATGGTGGCGAAATTCCCGCCGCTATGAAAGAGCGCATGGAAGCCATGGGAATTTCAGAAGCCGACTTACAAAAGTTTATCAATGGGGGGCCTAAAAAACCCGTGGCCCCTGAAGAAGTCGCTGTGGTACCCCCGGAACAATTTAGCTCAGCTCTCCCCGATGAATATCTGGAAGCACGTGCAGCAATCGATTTCTCCGAGTATGCCAATTCGCTAAAAGATGGTGAAGCCTTGCAAATGTTGCGTAAGCTTGAATCCGATTCTTTAGTTGCCGTGCAAGATGCACAATTGGCTAAATCGCGTTTGGATGGTCAAGTACGCTTATCTAACAAAAACTTTATTACAAAGACTGATTTGGAACTCGAAAAAGTCAAATATAAAAAAGCTGTAATTCGAGTCGAATCCACTAAAACAGATCGTGAATTGTACATCAAATATACTTTCCCAAAAATGGCAGAAAAATTATTTTCGGATTACGAAGAAGCTTTAATGAACTTGCAACGCAAGAAAAAAGAAGCGTATTCGAAAATGGCTCAGGAGCATGCACGATTGACTGCTTCTGAACGTAAATACAATTTAGAAAAACAGGAGTTGGACGATATCCACGACCAGCTTACTAAGTGCACTATACGCGCGTTACGCCCTGGATTGGTAGTATACGGGTCCAGTACGAACAAAAGCCCTTGGCGCCGTAGCAATGAAGAGCCTATTCAAGAGGGCACAACGTTGCGTGAACGTCAACGTATTATTACCATTCCCGATATGACAAAAATGGGGGTGAAAGTCGATATTCATGAATCGGCTGTACAGAAGGTCGCCATTGGGCAATCTGTATCCATCTCTATTGATGCCTTTCCAGGAAGAATCTTGGAAGGCGAAGTCATCAAAGTAGCGGTGTTAGCGGATTCTGCCAATGCATTTATGAATCCAGATTTAAAAGTATATCCGACGGTTATTGCACTTAAAGGTACTCACGATTGGCTGCGACCGGGTATGAGTGCTGAAGTAGAAATTTTGATTGAAGAGTTGGATGATGTAACGTATATTCCAATTCAAGCAGTCACCTACGAAGGCGATAAGCAAATTTGCTATGTCAAATCGGGGCTTGGGGTAGAAACACGTGAGATCACCTTGGGATCTTTTACCGATGAATTTATTGAAATCAAATCAGGTCTTGAACCAGGCGAAGAAGTATTGATGCTGATTCCAGGCAGCAACTCTTCTGACTCTGATGAAGAGTCCCAATCTGAGTCTCCAGCCGAAGCCCCGGGAGTGGCTTAAGGATTTTCCATTATGGCAAATGAAATTATTGCAGAAATAAAAGATGTGTATAAGACTTACCAGATGGGTGAGGTTACGGTTGAGGCCCTGCGCGGAGTGGATATCAATTTCCATCAGGGAGACTATATTTCCATCATGGGACCGTCCGGGTGTGGTAAATCTACCTTGATGAATGTATTGGGTTGCTTGGATCGCCCCTCAAAGGGCCAGTATATCTTAGGTAAAGACGATGTCTCGAAATTGGAAGACGACGCCTTATCGCAAATACGTGGAGCCCGCTTGGGATTTATTTTCCAATCGTACAACCTAATTCAACAATTAACAGTGGCGGAAAATATTGAGTTGCCGTTGTATTATCAAGGCTACCCTGAGTCTACCAGTCGTGAAAAAGCCATCGAGCTAGCCAATCGTGTTGGATTGGGCGACCGAATACACCACAAACCATTTGAACTATCGGGTGGACAACAGCAACGCGTTGCCATTGCACGGGCATTATCCAATGATCCCTTGATCATATTGGCCGATGAGCCCACCGGTAACTTGGACTCTAAATCTGGAGCAGAAATTCTTAACCTTTTCGATGAGTTGCATCAACAAGGCAAAACGTTGATTATGGTTACCCACTCTGATGAATTGGCTGAGCGTTCTAAACGCTGTGTGCGATTGCGAGACGGGAAGGTTGAGAGCGATGAACTCGTCACCGCCTGATCCTTTTAAGGCACTACCCAATTCAGGTTTTACACTGAGTCGATTAAAGCGTACGGTACGACTTGGGGTAAAAAGCATTTATTCCCATGGTCTTCGTTCATTATTGACTGTGATGGGTATGGTTTTTGGAGTGAGCTCTGTTATTGCAATGTTGGCAGTTGGAGAAGGGGCAAGCTTTGAGGCCCAAGAACAACTTCGCCAACTGGGTAGCAACAACATCATTATCAAGAGTATTAAGCCGGCTGAAATCGAACAAAGCAGTCGAAGCAGTTATCGCCCTGCTGCCGTTGAATACGGAATCACTTATCAAGATATTAAGGAAATTGAACTCACCCTTGAGAAAGAGATTAAGCTTATTGTTCCGGCACGTATTATTCGGGAGAATGTTTGGTATCAATCGCGTAAGGTCAACTGCGATATTGTTGGCACCGTGGTGACCTATCCACAAGTACGGAATTTTAAAGTCGCAGTAGGTCGTTTTTTTAGCCAGAGCGAAATCTACAATCGAGACAATGTATGTGTATTGGGCTATGAAATGTCCAAACTCTTATTTCCTGTGCAGAACCCAATTGGAAATACGGTTAAAGTTTCAGGGGATTATTACAAAGTAATCGGAATTATGGAAGAGTCGGGATATTCCAATCTCGGGCAAAGCGAAGCGGGGTCTTCCAATTCTGTTTCCAATCGGATGTATATACCACTGACGGCTGCAAAACACCGTTTTGGTGAAACCTTGATTCGTCAGACTTCTGGAGGTCAAGAGTCAGAGACGGTTCAGCTACATGAAGCAACCATCAATTTACCCAATCAAGACGCTGTCATTGAAATGGGGCAAATTGTAGAGAGCATCCTTGAGCGTCGCCATAAGAAAGATGATTTTGAAGTTGAAGTTCCTCTGGCCTTATTGCGACAAGCAGAGGCCAGTGCGCGTGTGTTTAATATAGTCCTAGGAGCCATTGCAGGAATATCATTGCTAGTGGGGGGTATTGGGATAATGAATATTATGCTTGCCAGCGTAACGGAGCGAACACGCGAAATTGGTATTCGTCGCGCGTTGGGCGCCAAACGTCATGATATAATTTTGCAGTTTTTGGTCGAAACCATTCTATTATCGGCCACCGGGGGATTAATTGGTGTAGCATTGGGGATGTTTGTCCCCTTATCGATCACCTATTTCACTGATATGATGACCATTATCCGATTCTGGACTCCTGTATTGGCCTTTTCTATATCCGGAGTGGTCGGTGTAATCTTTGGCATTTATCCAGCCATGCGTGCAGCGGAGATGGATCCCGTTGAAGCCTTACGCCACGAATAGTGCCCTTCCAAAAATTTAGCTACTGCACAGTTTTCCGGGTACAATAGTGCCATGCCAAAAACCCTTGAATTGACCATAAAAGGTGTAGAATCCGACGAAGAATTGCGTCGTGCCCACGTTCTGATGACTGGCCTTAACTATCCGCCGTATATTCCTTCAACCGACTGGTTATTGCAGTATTCGGAACAATACCCTCGTTTTCAACGCGAACATACCCGTATTGCAGTGGTCAACGATGAAGTCGTAGCTGCATTACGCATAAGTACCGATATTGTTCGAATTGGTGAAGCACGATTAAAAGTGGGGGGGCTGGGTTGGATTGCTAAGGGCATGAATACGCATGCTGATGAAGCGCTTGATGCCTTAATTTCTGAGACATTGGCGTATCTTAAGTAACATCGATATCACTTAAGTATTGTATTTTCTCATAGCTCAGTGATGATGGACTATGGATTCATTCATTCCCTCAATGATAACACCTTGCATATTCCAACTTCAGAAATTCGGTACCCCACGATTCCTAAGGAATGTGTTCGAGCCATCAAGCCAGGCGATATCCCATTTATATTGCATATGCACAGTCTGAAGTACGCAAAAAATACCTGTTCAATGCTACGCGAATACAGCCACATGAGTATCAAGTGGTCGGTTTTTAAGTACTCAACTGTATTTACGAATACTGATGGAAAGATACAGGGCTATGTACTCGCTTTTGTTGAGCGTAATCAAATTCATGTTTATGAAGCCGCGGCTCAACCTGATGCATTATATAATTCTATTTTGGCTCACTGTAAAAGTTTAGCCTCCGAACATCTCACATCAGATGTGATTTTCACTTGCCTACTGAACATGCAATGACACGCTACCTGAACAATTCCCTTCTCCCCACAGAAACTATTCACAATGGAGGCCCCTCGCACGGACTCATGCGTATTGTTGATTTGGAGGAAAGCTTGGAATCGATGGTTCCAGAGTGGGAGCACCGGATACATCATAGTCTTTTGCGTGAGATGCACTGCGAAGTGACATTGATGATCGATGGACAGCCCTATAGAATCCGAATTCATTATGGTGTACTCGATATCGCTCGGCAAATGGGCAAGAACAAGCTGACACTTTCGCTACAGGCATTTACTCAACTATTGACTGGATATGAGCATTTTGGGGAAATTTGGAGCCAGGATCGACGTCTTATCAATCGTGAAGGGAAAGCTTTACTTGAAGTCCTGTTTCCAAAGCGCAATCCCTATATAACGCCATTTGATCGGTATTGAGTTCAAAACAGGGCTACGCTACAATAGAATGAATCAAAAACTTCAGGGAATTTAATCACTATGTCATCAAAAAATACAATAAACCGCCGAACGTTTTTAAAATCTGCCACTGTAGCCGCAGCCGCTCCTATGATTGTTCCTTCATCCGTATTGGGCTTAGGCAGTTCTGTAGCTCCGAGTGAACGTGTTACCGTTGGCTGTATCGGTGTGGGGGGCCGTGGTTCTTCCAATATGCGCTCATTCCTAAAGCTTGAGGGCAGCCAAGTCGTAGCAGTGTGTGATGTAGACGTTAATCACCGTAATCGTGCAAAACGTGAAACGGGACTGGATGACGGTAATCTCTATAATAATTTTGAAGATGTGATTGCACGTGACGATATAGATGCGGTTTCCATCGGTACTCCTGATCATTGGCATGCATATATGACAATTGCTTCTGCACATGCAGGTAAAGATATTTATTGTGAGAAGCCTTTGAGTCTTACATTGGATGAAGGCCGTTCGATGGTTAATGAAGTAAACAAAGCTGGGCGCATCTTGCAGACAGGTACTCATCGCCGTTCCATCAACACAGTACGTAAAGCATGCGAATTGGTACGTAACGGTCGTGTAGGTGACGTCCACACGGTCCATGTTGGCGTACCCGAGGGCTTTTTAGTCCGCGGTGACTATTCTACCAATGACCCCGTTCAGCCTGTACCCGAAGGATTTGATTACGATCGCTGGCTAGGCCAAGCACCGGATGCTCCTTATACGGGTGCACGGTGTCATTTTAATTTCCGCTGGATTAAAGCTTATTCTGCAGGCTATATCACCGACTGGGGAGCACATTACTACGATTTAGCCCAATGGGGTTTAGGTATGGACCACACCGGACCTGTGAAGATAGAAGGGGAAGCATCCTTTCCTGAAAAAGGTCTTTACGATGCTTCTATATTACATCGCTTAGAATTTACCTATGCCAATGGAGTGAAGTTGATTTCAACAACCACTAAAGATAGCGCACAGTGGGGGGCACGCTTTGAAGGTAGCGAAGGTTCATTGTATATTGAGACCAAGGAAATCATAACCGATCCTAAAACCATCGACACTTCAGATATTGGTCCGGACGGGATTCACTTGTACCGAGCCAGCAATCACCATGTTAATTTCTTGGATTGTGTGAAATCCCGTAAACAGCCTTCAGCCCCTGGAGAAGTTGGTCATCGTTCGGCATCGATCTGCCACATAGGGGCTATAGCCCTTGAACTTAATGAAGGATTGACCTGGGATCCGGTGAAAGAAGAATTTGAAGGCAATACAGCGGCAAACGCGTTGTGCTCAAGACCGTCACGCGGGAAGTGGGGATTAGAATCGCTTACCAGCTAAATTTGTGGTCTCTTCTTCTTTAGCATCGTAATAATCTGCACCGCGTTCGGAGAAGGGTGAGTAGTAGTCAGGCTTTTTGGGCTTTTGATCCGGTTCGGGTTCAGCTGCAAAGTCGTCTTCAATTTCGACTATCTCATCAAGCGTTAGAGTTTGGGAATCGAGTTGTCGGCTTCTACGCCATGCAATTAGTATGGATCCGACCATCACCAAAATAAAAAGTATAAACACGCCAATTATTCCACCAAACACTATACGATCTTGACTGAGATCAAAATTTTTCAACTCACTAAATGACCAAGTTGGTTTTGGCTCTACATAATGCAGGGCATAATAATTGGCGACTGCAGTATTATATTCTTCATTAATGGCATTTTCTTTTTCCAACACGGCTTCGCGCATCCGAGCTTGCTTTTCTTCATAGGCTTTACGCACATTCTGAGTTGGTCCGCTGCCGTAGTAGTCTGCATAACCCAGATTTTCTTCTGCGATAAACATGGTGCGTTGGTATCCGCCTTCACTAATCAGCACTTGATAGACCCAGCTTTCTTTGTAAGGATGAGTGTTTTCAACATAAAAAACGCCGTCGCCAGGAAAATTCAAGGAGGTCGATTCATTCAGGTCTTTTGTTTCATAAAGCGTTACTGGAAGTCCAGGAATGTACATGTATTCGCTCATTAACTTTGGCAGTTCACGTCGTTGCCATAGGCTAAGATACTGTCGAGCGCGAAAGCGATCTTGCTGTAGAAATTCTTCCTTCGTAAAAGGAGGGATATAATCTTCCGGGACCTGCATTGGGTCTTGGGAAGCTTGAGCAAGTTCATCCATATTGTATTGACTGGATGAATTGGCTGTATCACCGGCATTATTGGGAAAGATTGATTTCCCAAAAAATACAACCATGATGATTACACCCACACTGAACATCAAAATAGTTGAGGTAATTATATGTGTAAGGATTTTTTTATTCATACATCAGTACATAAGCTCTTTAAGTTTCCCAAAACATACTCTAATTGTACTTTTACAATGTAAAAAACGCAATTACTGAATTTTTTTAGTGTTTTTAGGGCATTAATCACCTGATTAGCTTGGAATAAATGCCATAATATTGGTACAGTTGAAATTCAATTAGTCAATAGTTTTATTCCAAGTGGTTTTTTATGTCCTTAGATTCACCATATCAATATGTCGATTCCGATCAATCCGTTACCCAATTATTGGATACTTTAGGGGATACCCCAAGAGTAGCATTGGATACCGAAGCCAATAGCCTACACAACTATTTTGACCGCGTTTGCCTTATACAGCTTTCCTGCGATGGCCATCATTACATCATTGACCCATTGGCCGATTGTGACTTATCACCCTTTGTCGAATGGTTACGCGACCGGCAATTGATATTGCATGGCGCTGATTTTGATTTGCGCATGTTGCGATCCAGTTTTGGCTATCGCCCCAATAAAGGCGTATTCGATACTATGCTGGCGGCCCAGTTGCTTAATTTCGAGCGCTTTGGCCTGGGTGCTCTCGTGGAACATTTCTTTGACATTACCTTGGCAAAGGGATCGCAAAAATCCAAGTGGGCGCGCCGTCCTTTATCCGAGACTCAGCTTACCTATGCAGCCGATGATACGCGCTATTTAGAGACCATTGCCGATAAATTGGCAGAACAACTGGAAGAGCTGGGGCGTAGCCAATGGCACCAAGAGTGGTCCAGCCGGATCGTTGATGTTACCGAAACCGATGTCGAGCGTGATCCTGAGACCGTTTGGCGAATTAAAGGCTTGGGCCCTTTATCCAGACGTCAACTGGCCTTTGTTCGTGCATTGTGGCTGTGGCGTGATAATGAAGCTCAAAAAGTGGATCGTCCAACGTTTAAGATTTTAGGCAATCAACAAATTATCGAAATTGCAACCATTGCAGACGACAATATTGCAAAAGCCCTCAATGGCTCTTTGCGTTTACCGAAAGATTGTACTGGTCAACGATTAGCGAATTTAAAAGAAGCTTTAAAAGATACGCATAACTTAGAGAGCACTGAGTTTCCACAAAAGCGTGTAAAACGAGAGAAACGGGAGCCATTGCCCGATACCAAAGAAATTATTGAAGCATTGAAAAAAGCGTGCGCCGTAATCGCTACAGATCTCAATTTGCAACCTTCAGTGCTAGCCCCAAAAGCTACTCTCTCCGCTATTGCCCGAAATTATGTCACCAAGCAGTCCGATCTCTTTGCGGACTCCGGCTTAATGAAATGGCAAATTGCACAAATTGAAGAAACTGTCCAGGACACTTTACGCTAATTCACCGGTGTGGGAGGGGTCTTCCCATTTAACACGGCAATGATATTTTCCACGGCAAGATAAGCCATGGCTGTTCGCGTTTCTAATGTAGCACTACCTATATGGGGCAACAACAAGGCATTCTCGCAGTCCAACAATTCAGGGTGGATTTCAGGTTCCTTTTCGAATACATCAATTCCGGCAAATCCGATATCCCCATTTTTTAAAGCCTGAGCCAACGCAGCTTCCTGAACGACCGGTCCACGTGAGGTATTCACCAATACTGCGGTATCCTTCATCTTGCTGAATTCTTCTGCTCCAAACAATCCAGTTGTTTCTGGGAGTAGGGGACTATGAATAGATAACACATCACTTTGCTCGAGGAGTTCATCGAACGATACATAGCTTGCGTTTAACGAACCTTCTTCTTCAGCTGAACGCTGTGTGCGTGAGTGGTAGATAACTTTCATATTGAAACCCAATGCCCGTCGGGCAGTGGCACGTCCTATACGCCCCATGCCGTAGATGCCCAAGGTTTTCCCATAGATTTCATTGCCTAACATGAAATTGGGAGACCAGCTTCCCCATTTCCCTGCACGTAAATAGCGCTCGGCTTCTCCGGAACGTCTTGATGCCCCCATAATTAATGTCCATGCAAGATCGGCGGTTGCTTCGGTCAAGACATCGGGAGTATTGGTAACGGTTACATTACGTTCTGAGGCGGCATCTACTTGGATATTGTTGTAACCCACAGCGCAATTGGCCAGGACTTTAAGTGATGCGCCTGCGGCATCAAACATCTTGGCATCCCATGGGTCGGTTAGCATGCATAGAACCGCCTCACGCCCATGAACCGCCTTTTCCAGTTCATCGCGTGGAATTATCTGATCATGCGGATACACTTCGACTTCATTTTCGCCAAAGGCATCAATTAACAATTGAAGTGCTTGCTCAGGGATTGCACGTGTAAGAAATATTTTAGCCATGGGTTCCTCGTTGAAATAGTTCGTTATAAAGTAGAATCCGCGACCGAATATTCCCGTCGTGGAGTATATGTATTGCGTAGTTTATCAAATTGTATACTGAGACTTCCTGCCCCTTCAGCCACTTTTCGTAAGGCAACATCGTCGAGTTGAATGGGGTGAAGCGCTTGGACATAGTCCCTCAATTCATCTTCCCCTAATTCATTTATTGCTTGCAAAGCTTGTATTCGCTCTAACTCACTATTCGGGCCTGTCCATGTTGAAGAGGTATTGAAATGCTGACACGCTGCTGTATACACCCTACGAGTAGACTTAACTTTGGCATCCCACGAGTAGCCGGCTATGTGTGGCGTGGCAATACTACTGCAATCGAGCAAGGCTTTTGATATATCCGGTTCATTTTCCCACACATCAAGAACATAGCGAAGTCCTGGTTTCGCCCCTTTCATTTCCACCATCGCTTCAGTATGCATCACACCACCACGTGCAGCGTTGATGAGAATACAGGAATCGGGAATTTCCTCCAAGAAGGTTTTATTGATCATACGATGGGTAGGAAAAGGGCCATCGTGTGTTAGCGGTGTATGGAAGGTAATAATGTCTTGTTGAGCTATTTCATCCCAGGACACAAATGGTAATGCAGCATTTTTATGT
>CALLLL010000306.1 GCA_938082445.1 uncultured bacterium | reverse complement strand
AACGTGAAACCCTACATACACTGTGCCAGGATCAATGGAAAAAATCATGGGCTTTTTTTTGCCGTCAGGAGGAGCGACTTCAGAGTCGATCCCTGTGAGCATCACAGGAACATTATTAATGGCAATTTGCTGCTGCAATGTAGCGAGGAGATGGCGGTAGGATAGGCCTTTTTGCTCACCAAATCGATAGACATATTCATGCGGAATCGTTTCAGACGCATATCCTTGAGCCCAGAAATCAGTTTCTTCGGTATCCGCTGGTATGATGCGTAAGTTAAAACCAAGATCCCGCATGAGGCGAGTCGTTTCACGGTCTGCGGCTTTACCAGTAGTAGAAAACCCAACATAGAGTGCAATCGCAACAACAATAGCCAATAGGGTCAATAAAGAATTGATCCAACGGAGCTGAGTTTCTTTCACTATCAACTTCAGTATATTCATGAGAAACCTAAAAAAAGGCCCGCGATCATCGGTATAGATGAGCGCGGGTTGTTCAAGATATTATTTTTTGGAATACGTGATGCGATAAACAGCGTTTGCAGTGTCATCGGATACGAGAATAGACCCATCTTCCATCACTTCGATGTCGAAAGGCTTACCCCATACAGCATCACCATCCATGAATCCAGTCAAGAAAGGCTCGTACGTTTTCCCTTTTTTATCGTTGTGTGTGACTAAAGCTACACGATGAGACTCCAAAGGATCACGTTTCCCTTCCGCATTTTTCTCGCCATTACGTTCAGCCAACAGGATAGCGTTTTTATATTTCTTGGGAAACATCTTTCCCGTATAGAACGTCATGCCCATTGGTGCTCCATGTGGATTTAGCAATTGAGCAGGAGCAACATAGTCTTCGGCTTTTTTACCTACACCCCATTTTTCATCTACGATATCGCCTTGAAACACAAAGGGATGTCCGAAGTGCTGGCCTTGTTTGGAAACGCGGTTTAATTCTTCATGCGGCAAATTATCACCCAAGTGATCTACACCATTATCGGTAAACCAAAGTTCACCCGTTTTAGGATGAAAGTCAAGCCCCATAGCGTTGCGGGTACCACGCACATAGGTTTCACGTTCACTACCATCAAGGTTCATGCGCATAATTTGCATCAACTCAGGAACTTCTTCCCCCACATCGTATGGTGAACCCAAAGGGATGTACACTTTGTTGTCGGGACCAATTGCAATGTAGTGCCAAAAGTGTGCATCAATTTTTTTCTCAAACAATCGAGGGATGAGTTTACCACGGGGAATATCATTCACAACGATGATTGGGTCACCGGGCTTATCCAATTTGGATTCAACATCGTCGAAACGCAAAAAGTATTCAGCAGCGGATACGTACAAAGATCCATTGTGAAAGGCAACCCCAACAGGCATAACCGACTTTCCACCATCCGAAAGTTTTTGAAATTTTTCCACGATAGTATGTATCGCATCGGCTTTGTGATCACCATCAGAATCAACCAATGCATACACCCCTTGACTACGCGATCCGACAAATACAGTACCCTTGTCACCAATCGCTAATTGGCGGGCATTAGGAACATTTTCCGCATAAAGGCTGATATTGAAGCCCTCGGGGAGTTGCAGACCTTTTATTTTATCGCTCAAAGAATCTTGGGCCTGTGCTACTGGAACGGCGAGTAAAGCGGCCACTCCAAGGGACAAGAATCGGGTAACTATACGGTTCATGAAAATCACTCCTTGCACATCGTCTGTGCGATTGATGAATGCAGTACACTTCTTCGTCAAAAAACAGATGATTATTCTACCTGATTGCAGGGGCCAATTACGAAAGGCTATAAGGTAGTATCTTCGGAACTTTTAGGGGCATCTTTGTTGCTCTCATGCTTCCCCACAGTCACCCATGCAATATTGGCCAATGTACGCACAGGTAAACTTGGATTCACAAGCGCATTGAGCGAGTGTTTAAAGGGCTTTTTGCTGTGTTCTACCCAATAATTGAGCAGTCCACAAACAATTCCCCCCACCCCTGAACAGATAAATGCCCCTCTAAACCCACTTAGTTGATAATGCTCGATAATATACCCTGTCACAATTGGGGTTAGTCCCATGGACAAAGCCGTCCCGACAATCCAAATATTGGTATAAGCGACTTTATGGTTTTCATCAACCAAATTCATCATGTATCTATGCGATAAAGTCCAGTAAGCAGAAGCCAATAAGGTATACATAATTAATACGGGCGGAAGTAACCATGCGGTCCAACCAGAACCCGGCTTAAGCACCAAGAACAAGAGCGCCGCAATTGAATGACCAATTACTGCACAAAGCGCCGCATAGCCTGCACCGCTATGATCGGCAAAGCGTCCCCAGTAGTGAATCGTCAGCAATACAGCGAGGTTTCCCCCTGCCATGATGATCATAATACGCATGTCGCTATAGTCCAATCCGTCACGCATATAGAGTACGGTACTGGAATTTAGAAACACCAAGCAGGAAAAACATGCGCAAGTTGTCACTGTATATAACAAATAGGGTGTATCTTTTAAAGCTATCGCATAGGAAGTAAAGCTACTGATCTTGGATTCGGCAGAATACGTTGGACCGCCACCAGGCACACGCGCTAACCAAAAGGTACTGATGATTCCAGATGCGACACCGAGTACATAAATGGATAGAAAATGATAAATGGTGGGTTCACCGCGAAGTACAAATGCTTGCAGGAGGGTTGCCCCAACAATGCATGATTGCATGATTGCCATTTCAGTACTGAAAAATTTGGTTTGCTCTTCTTTGGGGACTACCTCATGTAACCATGGGAACCATCCCCCAACGCCCGCGGAGCGAATAAGACAAAAGCCAACAATGGAACCGAGCAACATATACCAAGCAGCATGCTGACCGTGTTCGCGTAAAGCCCACGGAACCAAAAATATGCCTCCAGCCACCACACTGCGAAAGAACCATGTCAAAATCATGATTTTTTTGCTTCCAAGTCGAGTTACCAACGGGATGGCGACAACAACCAAGAGCATCGAAATGGGCATAGCGGAGATTAGATAGCCGATCCACGAGGCAGGCATCTCAATGTATCGGCCGAATAAAACCAGAATAGGTCCGACAAGGGAAAACCATGAAAACACATTGAATGCACTGAACAACAGAAATTTCCGTGGTGCAGGACTCAATTGTTTATAATCACTTAACATGGGTATGGGCATAGTATCCCCCGACTCCTTCATAGATGGAATGCAATCAGGTTATATACATGTGACCCAATATGCGCACCCAGTGTACGTGGTAAAGGCAGGAAACATCAATGCTTTGCTAGGAATTATTAAATCTAAGGTTCATCTTCACTATCGGATTCTTTATTCAATGATAAAAGCTTGTCGTAATACTCTTTCATTTTTAAGGATCGCATAACGATGAACACGACTGCGGCAAAAGCCCCAATAACCACTCCAACACATATCAAGAGATCGCGCAGCATTATTTCTCCTTGAAGTGTTTACACACACGCTCAGACTCATTCACTTCTGGGATGTTCTCAAAATCCACATCGTTATGGGTAGCCTCTTTCCCCCCAGAAAACACTTTTTCAAATAGCGGTAACCATCGGGCATCTTTGATCATCTCCAGGAAATAAACTTCGTGTTCTTTTTCTTTAATACCCATTTCATGAAGGATTTCATCATGTTCACTAATTCCAAGCGAATGAAAATAATGAATCATCACAAAATACTCGCATACATTACCGCTCTCAAGTTTCCCCGCAGAAAAGTATGGCATGAACCAACCAATAACGTAACAACTTAAGCCAATAAACTTCCCTATGACATAAAACTTAAATTCATACCATTTGGATATGGGTATATCGTATTGTTGCATAATTGAGAGTACATGTGCGCGGTGATCCCATTCATCTTGTTCAATTTGCTTCACCGCAGCAATTTCTTTCGGGTCCTTGAGTAAGTCTTTTTCTAAGGCAAGATCTTCATTTTCATCCTTACCTCTTGGTCTTGTTCCTGCTATAGGTCTTACAGTCACTTTATCTTTCTCCAATG
>CALLLL010000305.1 GCA_938082445.1 uncultured bacterium | reverse complement strand
CATGAATCTTTTAGACATGCACAGAAAGTTAAACCGGATTTTGTATTAATGGGTGAGCATTTGCCAGATGTGAGTGGACCAGAGGCGATTCGTTTATTTAGCGAAAACGAATTAACGAAGGATATAGCAGTTGTTTTGATGCAGACGACGACTTATGGGCCTGAAAACAGTAATGAGGATGGCCAATGTGCTATATTATGGAAACCGTTTACACCATATGAATTGATTCAGAATATACGCAGTGTATGGACACCTACAAAGGTGAGTCCTGAATAACCAAATCTAGGGGGATATTGGTACGTGTTTATGAAGTCTTTAGTTAAAAATTATCTTTGCATGTTTCTGGTGTTTGGGTTGGCGAATGTTGCCTATGGTGCCGCTAAAACTAAACCGATGGTTCCCAGTATTATTTCTATTGAGGCAGAAACGGGCATGGTGTTGTATGAAAAAAATGCCGATGTACGCCGTCCTCCTGCGAGTATGATCAAGATCATGCAGATGTTTCTGGTGAGTGAGGGGCTTCGTGAGGGTAAATGGACATTGGATCAAAAAATTACGGCTTCTCGTAAGGCGCAGCGCATGGGAGGGACACAGGTTTATTTGGAAGCCGGTGATGTGTTTACTTTGGATCATTTAATGAAAGCTGTTTCGGTTGCTTCTGCAAATGATGCGACGATGGCTGTTGCTGAGGGTTTGTGGGGTAGTGAAGATGCTTATAAAGAAGCAATGAATGCGCGCGCACAGGAATTGGGTATGAAAGATTCGGTCTTTCATAGTGTTCATGGGTTACCGCCGGATTGGGGTAAACCGTATGATGAAACTACCGCTCGTGATATGGCATTGTTGGCTCAGGCTTGTGTAAAAGAAGAGCAGGTATTGGAATGGACGAATATGCGCGAATTGCAATTTCGTCCCGGTGAAGCTAAGAAATATACCACAAATAAATTGCTTCGTCGTCGTGACGATATGGATGGGTTAAAAACAGGTTTTATTAGTAAAGCGGGTTTTTGTGTTGCTTCGACGATGGAAAAAAATGGTGTTCGTATCATTGCGGTATTGATGGGCTATCAGGATAAAGTAAAACGTTTTAATGAAGCTGAGCGTTTGCTGGATGAAGGTGTAGCGGCATTTAAACGTGGGCAGTTGGTGGCTAAGGGAACTGAAAAGGCGCCTAAGGTGACGGTGGCGAATTGTGAAACACCGACTTTGCAGTTAGAGGTGGATAAAGAAATTGAACTGATGGTACGCAGTCATGAGTGGGACAATATTGAATTAGTTTGGGAACACCCTAAATCGGTTACTGCCCCTGTAAAAAAGGGGGATAAGATTGGTACCGTTTCGGCGGTATTGGGCGGTGAAGTGTTGGCAAAAAGTGAGCTGTTGGCTTCGGCTGATATGGCGGAAGCGAGCTTGGCTTGGAAAATCGAACAGTCTATCTTGTCCTTTTTTGAGTAGCCTTATTTATCCCGTACTTGTGCAAGGATTTCACGATCGCGTACCCCTATAAGATAGAGAATTGCATCGAGGCCTACTGTAGAGAGCGATTGCTCGGCGTTTTCACGCACGACAGGTTTGGCTTGGAACGCAATACCTAATCCGGCTAGCGCGAGCATGGGGAGATCATTTGCTCCATCACCCACGGCGATAACTTGATCAAGTACTATACCTTCTTCTTTGGCAATCTGGGTGAGTATTTCGGCCTTTTTAGGGCCGTCGATTACTTCATTGGTGATTTTTCCGGTAAGCTTTCCGCCAACAATCTCTAAATCGTGGGCAAAGATGTAGTCGATGCCAAGTCGTTCTTTTAATCGATTGGCGAAGTAAGTGAATCCACCTGAAATCAACCCAACTTTGTATCCAAGGTGCTTAAGCATGGAGATTAGTGTGTCGGCTCCATCGGTAAGGTCTATTCGTTTGTACGCAGATTCTAGTGCGCTTTGATCAAGTCCTTCGAGCAGTGCTAATCGCTGATTAAGGCTTTCTTCAAACGATATCTCGCCTTTCATGGCTTGTTCTGTAATTTTAGCAACGAGCTCACCGACACCGGCTTCGATGGCTAGTTCGTCAATTACTTCGGCTTGAATTAATGTGGAATCCATATCGAAGACTACAAGACGGCGATTGCGACGGTATACATTGTCTTCCTGGAAGGCTATATCGACACCAGTTTCATGGGAGAGTTGAAGAAACTCTTCGCGCATGGCATTTGGATCGGGGGAGGTACCGCGTACGTGCATTTCAATGCAGGCACTGGTGTCGGATGAGAATACTTCGTTTAAGTGTGGACGACCTGAGAGGCGAGTGATTACGGTAATGTTCAGGCCATGTTTGTGTGTTATATCGCATAATTGAGCGATGTGGGAAGCTTTTAATGTTGGCCCTATGACCGTAATGATATGGCGCGCTTTACCTTGTTCAGAAATCCAATGTTTGTATTCATCGCTCTTTACGGGTTGGAATTTAATTTTGAGATCAAGTTCATAGGCGCGAAAGAGTAATTCTTTGGATACGGACCGCCAACTTTCTTTTGTTGGAACTTGTACCAGAATGCCCAAGGAGAGTGTTTCATGAATCACTGCTTGCCCCATATCGAGGATGGTGGCGTTGTGTTCTGCTAAAGCCCCTAATAATGAGGCGCTTATGCCGGGTTTATCTTCACCGGATATTGTGATGAGTGTTACAGCATTTTGTACGGTGGGTCGGGGATTCATAATGGGCTCTTATGTGTGTTGGGCGACGATGGCTAAACCAGCGGCGACACTGGTAAAGGTATCACGTTGATGTAGTTTATCATGACCGTATCTATTTTTAAGCATATTTCGGACGGCGGGAATGAGGCTGGTACCGCCGGTGGTAAGTATGCAATCCACTTCATTGGGATTTATGCCTGCGAGATTTTCAGCTTCTTGCAGAGATTCTTCCATTTTCTCAAGCATGTGCTCAATGATGTGAGCCATTTCTGATTGCTCGATGGGCTCGCTGATCCCGATATCGGTTTTCTGAAATTCGATGTGTGTTTTGGGGTATGAGGATAGTTCGATCTTAGCGGTTTCTACTGCGCGCGCTAAAGGGTATCCAAAATTACGTTGGATGAGGGCGCGAAGTGCACGAACTTGCTCTGATGAATCAGAACTGGATTCTGCGGCGATGAGCCAGTTTATAGTCTCTTCGGTGTTGAGCTTGTATATGTTTTGCCAGTCAATAATCGAATTGAAGAGATATTGTGGAAAACGAAGGTTGGCTGGACCGTATCGCGCATTACTGCCGAAACAGGGGAACATTTTTTCTCGGATTATTTCTTGGTCGATGGCATCTCCGGCGATTGGGATTCCCGAGACACTGAGAATTTTACTATTTTTTAGGCGTTCAGCGGTGCCGCTTTGCCCACCAAATTCCATGATACATACATCAAATGTACCACCACCGATATCGACAACGAGTAAGCGTTGCTTTTTTTCTTCTATCATGGCGTATTCAACGCATGCGCCGACGGGTTCATAGAAAAATTGTATGTCTTTGAAGCCTGCGAGGTCAGCTGCTGTACGTAAGCGACGTTCTGCGATTTGATTTTCTTCTTCACGTGTGGAAAAGCGAACTGGACGACCAAAGACTGCTTTTTCAATCGAACGACCGGCTTTCTTGTCTACTTCAGTTTTGATTTTACGTAATACAATGGCGGTGAGTTCTTCAATTTGGAAGTTGGTACCGAATACTTCTGTCCCTTTGAATTCTTTCATGCGTAAGAGCGTTTTAAGGGATTGGAATAGACGGCCTGGTGAATTAACTTCTACCATAGCTTTGGCATTGACCGCTTCGGTAAAGTCGAATGAGTCCTTGCGTTGGGTAACCCCATATGAGTTATCGCCTTCGCCACCAACATAGCCTTGGATATGAATACCTAAATCGACTTGTTTGACTACGACTTCGCGATCTACGTTGCGATCGATGAAGGTATTGGCTGCATCGCGCCCGACAATATGCTCTCCATCCTTTGAAATATAGAGTAAGGATGGGAGAGAGGTAACATTGGTATTGCTGGGATCCAGGTCCAGTACTTGCACTTTTTGTCCATCTGACAGTGCAACACTGGAATTGGTGGTCCCGAAATCTATTCCACAAAAAATATCTGACACGAATCTTCCTTAATATTAAGCGTTAAGGCCCCGATTTCCCCAAATTTTCGATAAACAATTTCGAATTATATCATGACAGTGGTGCAAAATCGAAATGATGTCTAGATCACTTGTCATTTTGAGAAAAATACCAATAAATGAGGGTATTTGTGTTGTTTATTTGGTTTGTTATGTGGAGCTCTGAGGTCGTTTATTATTTTGGAAAGATTGGTTTAATTTTGCTTGGCTATTGTGTATCATTGATGTAATTCCGTAAAACAGTGCGGGGATTTGTACGGAATTTTAACAAGAAGTAGGTCCATTCATGAATTATTGTACTCGATTAAAAGAGGTGCGTCTGGTTTGGCTTTTAAGTGTGTTTATAGCACTCCAGGGCGCTTTTTCGGTATATGCAAGTGCTTTGGAAGGCACTATTCTATTTTCAAGTGATCGTTCTGGGGCTTGGCGACTATGGACTGTTCAAGCGGATGGTTCAGCGCTAAGTCAATTAACGCATACGGAGGGCGAGGGTCACGATGTTGACCCTATGTTTAGTCCTGATGGCTCTCAAATTTTATATAGCTCGACAGTGGGTGGCACTGTGGGTATTTGGGTGATGTCGGCTGATGGCCGTGATGCTCAACGAATTTGTGATGGTGATCAGGCTGAATGGTCTCCCAGTGGCTCGATGATCGCTTTTCGACGTGATGGGCGTGTTTGGCTGCGACAGTTGAAGTCTGGTAAAGAACGCGTATTAAGCCCTGATGATTGGCCACTTTGCTCTGGGCCTGCGTGGAGTCCTGATGGTAAGGAAATCGCTTTTGCGTCACGCTGGGATGCCGGGAATGGTATCTATATATTAACTTCTAAGGGCGGAACACCTACGAAGGTATATGACAAGAAGGGGGCTTGTGAACCGCATTATACTCCTGACGGTTCGTTGCTTGTGTATGAAACGGAAAGCAATGTGTGTACAGTTCAACCGGATGGTAAGAAGAACCGTATGGTGACTTTTCAGGCTGGTGTTCAACGGTATGGACGAACTAATCCGAAAGGCAATCACATTGTATATTGCCAAGGGGTTACAGAAAATGGTCCTTGGGAGTTGTATTTGGTACCCATAAAAGGTGGCTATCCTACTAAATTGACTTCGGGTGGTTCCGATATGAACCCCGATTGGAAATAAGATGTCTTATTTGTTTCGTATAGGAGTTTTTGTTTCATTCCTTTGGATGGGTGCATTTGGAGCTGTTGCCGCTCTTAATGAACAAATCGAAGAAACAGGCTCCATGTTTACATATATTTTGGATACGGGTACATCTTCATCGATGGCCTTAAGTCCTGAAACGATTAAGCAAAAATCGAATTGGACCATGGTGCCTGAGGATGGAGTGGACTATGCATTCAAGGGCGATGCTGTCTTATTGAATGATCAGCTGGTTGTGGTATTTCGGCAGCAGAGTCTGGTGGCTGAAATTTATACACTTGCGGAAGGGGTACTTAAGCCTCAAGCGAAAGTGTTTCCTTATACGAAGCCGGGAATTCCATCGCGTCAAAAGAGCTCTTTGCGTGTTAATGAATGCAATCCAGGTGCAGGAACGGTACGGATTCAGTATTCAGTGATGGGTAAGAGTGTTGAGGCAGATTATCGATTGACTACTGGGCAACCGCATGTTCAGGTCGTTTCTGTCGACGGCATGCAATCGTTACGGATACAAACGGCTACGGACTTTTTAGTCGTCCCTGATTTTTTTGGGGATGATGTGGTGTATTCGGCTAATTCGGTGCGCACTGATATTATTGGATTGCCTGCGGAAAATTTTTATGTGCATCTGACGGGTCAGGGTAGTGGAATTATGACCTGTGTTTCAGAAGAAGCACGTCGGCCAATTCGCGGGGTGGTTGTTGGCGAAAAAAGTGATAGGCGTATAGTTGGATCTGAAATCGATTGTGCTGAGGGTAAATCGGTTTGGCTGGCTTTTGCAGAACTTAGTGATACCTGGTTTACGGTAGATTTGTCGCCAAACGATACTCCTACAGACATTAAGTTGGATTGGACACCGCCGTATTCGGCAAAGTGGCGTGGCAACTTTGTTGCTCAGGGTAATGGGATTGCGCATTCATCCACTTTTGTGGAACTCCAAAATCCAGTGGTGTCTAGTTTGGGTTTACGGCAGAATGCGTGTTGGTTTCAGGATTCTAGTCCGATGGTTCAGTTGCCTATTTTAGGAAAATCTTCTGAGGTGCCTTTAGTGGTATACCCGATTGATCGTACACAAGAAACACCTTTGAATCGTTTCGTATTGGTGGATATTATGCGTGGCACATTGGGTATGGGACCTTGTCAATATATTTTAGACTTGGAAGGGCTTTATGCGCAGTCTACGCTTACGCCTGCGCTGGTTTCAGAATGGGTGGAGTCGTTATTCAAGCGCAAGCGGGCTGCTAAATCGGAGTCAAAAATTCGGGAACGATGTGACGATATGTTGGTTCATGTTGCGCATTCTGAAGCTCGTATTGAGGATTATCAAAAGCACGCTGTGCATCTGGGGGAACTTATAGCAGATTCTGAGTATAAGGGGAGTGGTCTTGAGTTAGAAATCACAAGGCTGTTGAGTAATCTATACACTTCCATTGACACATTGGCACCGAAACGTAA
>CALLLL010000304.1 GCA_938082445.1 uncultured bacterium | reverse complement strand
TGCTTTTTTACTGAATCTGATACTACTTTTTTGGGGGTATAACAAAATTTTGGGGGTATGGAAGAAGCGCGAATTAAATAATCAGTCTTGTTGGTATCACCGTTTGAGCACTAAGCAATTGGTAGGAATATTAGGTGTTCTACTCTTGGTGAAGAATCCAATTCGGAGATCTATGTCGATTGTATTTTATAAAATCATTAATCTAGAAGAATTAATGGTGAAAAATCCAACAAGCCCATATGGCGATTTTTACTTTTCCCAATACTTACATTGGTTCATTTCACTTCTAGCAATTGTGTTGTTGGTAGGAATCGTTTGGATTTGGTTTAAGTGGCTGGATGTTTCTTGGAAGCCATCATTGAAAATGTTTAAGCTTGCATGTGCTTTTGTTGTGTTTGGTTTGATTAAAGGCTTTGGGAGTCTGTGCTATACACGTGTCGATAGTGCAGACGGTGTAATGAGTGGTTCACAGGATTTAGTTATTTTGTCATATGATAATGTACAGGTACATTTAAATACGAGTTTTCACTTTGTACTTATGTTGACTTTACTGTCTTATGCAATTGCAGCAATGTGTGCGTGTGTGGGGTATTCCGCTTTGGGTTTCTTTCGAAATTGGAATAATGTAAACGACGATACGCCTATTATTGCAGGGTAGTTAAGTTGTTTGTTAAAAAATTATATGTTGGAGTCGTTGTATGATTAACCCAATCAGTACTGACATAGAAAAAAAGATCCACCATTTATGTGATGAGATCGCTTCTGCCGAAGACTTGAGCGAAGAACTGCATACGGAATTGTATACGCATATTGAAGACAAAGTGTTGGGTTATTTGAGTGGTGAAGAATTACTCAGCGATGAAGACGCCTTTTTACTGGCCGAAGCCCATTTTGGCGATCGTGCTTTGGTGCGCTTCCAATTGGAGGATGTGCATCCGGTGAAGGGTGCGACAGGGTTCATGCGCCGATTGGCGGTACCGATAATGGTATACCTTTGCCTGATCACTTTGTATAGTTCGGTTTTTTCTCTACTAGCATTTGCAGAAGGAGAGGCTATTTCTGCTGTAACTTTTCATGAAGTGATTATATTCTTTGCCTCTGTGTCTTTTATATTTGTTCAATTCAAAGTGCTAGGTAGCTGGAAGCGTAGAGAGCTGGCAGGGGAAGATCTTTGGTATCAAACGTGGTCTGTCAGGAAATTGTATGCAGCCATAGTAATTTTATGCGTTGTTCTTTCCTTGTTAAGTACTGTGCGAATACTTGTGTGGCTTGCAATTTCAGATCCTGAGCAGGAACTGGTATTTCAGCTCTCTTCTCTTTATACAAATGTCATTCTCTATGCTCCATCAATGGCTACGCTGATTGCATGGTACATGTGGTTTGATGTAAAGCCAAGAGCCCGCGGTACAATTGTGTTTGTCGGCTTGGCATTTGTTGTCATGCAGGGAATTTTTAGTATAGTAAGTTCACCAGTTTGGATGCTTCCATCGAGTTATAAAACGGGTTTTGTGTTAATGGAAGGACAGTTTTATTCGGTTATATTTAATATCGGAACATCGATTGGCATATTCTATTCAGCCATATCTTTTTATGTACTCCCCACTATCTGCGTTTGTGTTTTGTATAGTCTATGGACTTTTTTCCGAGGTTCCCAGCAAGATGATATTGGAGTAATCTCCTCGGATTCTTAAGGGATTCGGTATACTTTTATTCATGAAAGTAACCACCGTACATAGAATGACTGCTTGTATCAGCCTTGTGCTACTACCGCTTTGTGCATGGGCCGATCGCTTTGAAGAAGCACCGATCAAGTACAGTGATACCAAGGCCCATAACTCCATATCGAAACTACAGGAAGCCATTGACGCTAAGACTGTGGAGTTGGAGTATGACCCTCAGTTTGGGTATCTAAAATCGGTAATGGAAGCCTTACAGATACCTACAGAATCCCAGGCAATGGTGTTTTCTAAAACCAGTTTTCAAAATCGATATATTTCACCATCCACTCCCCGGGCGATTTATTTCAATGATGAAGTATACATCGGTACTGTGCAACGTGGAGATGTGTTGGAAGTATCCGCATCAGACCCAGATTTGGGCACAGTATTTTATGTTCTATCGCAAGAGAAATCCGAGCGGCCGGAATTTTTACGCCAAAACAATAACTGCCTTCAATGCCATGCTTCTACGCTGACACGTGGTGTGCCTGGGCATGTGGTCCGGTCGGTATTTCCAGATAAAGAAGGCTTTCCGATTTTGAAGGCAGGGACGCATGTGACTACGCAATCGAGTCCACTTAAAGAGCGATGGGGGGGATGGTATGTAACGGGTGAGCACGGCGAAGCGCGTCACATGGGGAATGCAATCGCTCAAGAGTTGGATCGCGATGCACAGATTGATATGGAGTCTGGGGCCAACAAGATGTCCCTGGAAAAAATGTTTGATACCTCCAAATATTTAACAGCGCATAGTGATATTGTTTCTCTGATGGTCCTGGAACACCAATCCAAGATGCAGAATCTGATCACAGCGGCAAATTTAGAAACACGGATGGCTTTAAAAGACCAAGCGGTGATGGACGAAATTTTTGAACGGGATCCCAATGAGTTGAGTAAGTCCACCCGAAGCCGTATTCGAAACGTGGGTAATGCCTTGGTGGACTATATGGTCTTCGTGGAAGAGGCTGAACTGTTATCGCCTATCCAAGGATCATCCGAATTCACGCAAAAGTTTTCCGCACAAGGACCGCGAGATACTAGCGAGCGTTCATTGCGCGATTTGGATTTAAATAAGCGCCTATTTAAGTATCCGCTTAGCTATTTGATTTATTCGCCACAGTTTGATGGTCTTCCGGACGAAATGAAAGATCATGTCTATGAAAGACTTTGGGATATCTTATCGGGAACCGATCGTGATGAAAAATATGATCACCTTAGTCGTCGAACCCGCCGTGCTATTCGTGAAATCCTGAAGAATACCAAAGCCGATTTGCCTGACTATTGGTACGAAAGTTGAGCATTGCAATCTATTCGATAGCCGTGCCTTTTAAACTCAAGCCTTTGAGGGATATGGCGCAATCATAAGGGCCAGTAACCTCCCAGCCCAGATTAAATGAGCTGGGCTGAAGATCTTCAAATTGTGTATCCTTCAAAAATCCCTTTGCTTGTGATGCTTTGAGCGCTTCTTGAATGAGAGGGACAAGGTCGGCTTTTAGCATATGCCAACTTCCATCACCTGTCGGACGATCATAGAAACGTCCACCCTGTAATGTGCATATAAACTTCCCCGTGGCATCGGCCTTCCCGCCATCGACTGCTTGGTGGCCTTGGGGAATGTCGACGCGTGCATCAAACATCGGTAGGCCAAACCAAATCATGTCACGAAAATCTATGCTATTGGGATTCGTATTACGTACGGCAAAAAATGCCGTGATTTGTGCGGAGTGTCGATTTCTAACCAGTTCAAGGTCTGTAGCATTTTCACATTGATCAACACGAAAATGAAGTGTGAAATTGAGGGTGGAATATTGTGCGACTGTAAAATTTTTTGGTAGGCGTTGTTCCAATAGAATATGTGGCCATGCTTGCCCTTGTTTGCGTAACTGACCATTGTATTCAACGCCGCCTTTAACGGCTAAAAACACGCCTTCACCACTTAGGCCACCTAGGAGAATAGTCAGGGTTTTGCTTTCGTTTTGTAGCGTTCGAGTGCCATCGGGTGCCATATTCAATTGAGCTGAATCTAAGCTATAACGGGTGCCCCACTGAGCCAATCGCCATTGTGGTGTATGTGTTGGATCGGTTGACATTATCGTTCCAATTTCAAGAGGGCGAATAGATGATTTAATAGCTGAAAGTGTGAGCCCTTGGTTTAGCGCAAGATCTCTGAAGATTTCTTTCGAGTCAGCAGAAGCGATTCCGGTAATTA
>CALLLL010000303.1 GCA_938082445.1 uncultured bacterium | reverse complement strand
AGAGTTTAGTTCGGATCGGTTCTTACTTGGTGGATCCTGGCGACAGGATGAATCGGTTTTGAATTTGTGCATAGACTTTCCTTCGGGAATCTATATGCGCAAGGGAGTGAGGTTCCTCGGCTCAAAACCTCGCTCCCTGCTTTAAATATACCCCTAATTCGGCCTTCTCAAGCAGGTCCCGATATCGGTGTCCTCCCACATTGGTGTCGGGCCTGTCTTTTTAATTATATGTGGGTTGAATGAGCCGGAAACACAGTATAGTATGGATACATCCAAGGAATACAAAGGAGAACGAAATGAGTACACTGTATGAACAAATTGGAGGCCGTGACGCGGTTAATGCGGCAGTTGACGTGTTTTATGGCCACGTTTTGGCTGATGACCGTATTAGTCGCTTTTTTGATGGCGTCGATATGAATAAGCAAAAAAACAAGCAACGTGCATTTTTGACGATGGCTTTTGGTGGACCTAACAATTATAGCGGTAAAGATATGCGTGAAGGGCATGCGCATTTGGTTGAGCAAGGCTTGGACGATAGCCATGTAGATGCGGTTGCTGAAAACTTAGCGAAAACGTCGGCTGAGTTAGGTGTGGCAGAAGAATTGATCAATCAGGTGTTAGAAATTGCAAACAGTGTACGGGATGATGTACTGAGTCGCTAAACTTTTATAGCAAATTTTTCATATCAACGGCTAGACAAGGAAACTTGTCTAGCCGTTTTTTATGGTAGACTCTTCTGTTCTACGATGCTTTTCCATGTAGATGTGTAGCACAGCAATATCCGATGCACGCACACCTGAAATACGAGAGGCTTGACCTAAATTTGCAGGGCGAATGGCTTCAAGGCGTTCTTTGCTTTCAATGGGCATACCGATGATGGAATGGTAATCAATGTCTTCTGGAAGAGGCACATTTTCCGCTCGTTTAAACTTCACCTGATCCTTAAGTTGGCGATCGATATATCCTTTATATTTGGTTTGAATTTCCACCTGCTCTCCCACTTCAAAGTTTAAGGGCTCTGGTGGTGGACACAATTTCCAAACATGCTCAAGAGTTGCATTAGGACGTTTTAATATTCGTGAGGCCACTTGAGGGGAATCTATGGTTTCTAGTCCTTGCTCTTTCAAATACTCATTCGTTTCATCGGTATTTCTTATATGCGCACGATCAAGTCGATTGATTTCTTGTTGAATAGAAACATCTTTTTCACGCACTTGTTTCTTGAACGTTTCATCGGCAAAGCCAAGATGACTCAAGCGAATATCGGCGTTGTCGTGACGTAGAAGGAGGCGGTATTCGGCGCGCGATGTGAAGAGACGATATGGCTCAATAACTCCTCGAGTTACAATATCATCAACCAATACACCGAGATAAGCTTCATCGCGCCCGATGATAAGAGGTTCATCGCCATCAATTTTGCGAACGGCATTCATCCCCGCATAAAGACCTTGGGCAGCGGCTTCTTCATAACCAGAAGTACCGTTTACTTGTCCTGCATGATATAAGCCTTGGACATGTTTGGTTTCCAGAGTCTTAGTCAGTTCGGTGGGCGGTATAAAGTCGTATTCAACAGCATAACCGGGTCGAATAATTTCGGCTTCTTCGAGACCGGGGATGCTACGGAGGTATTCTACTTGTACATCCTCGGGTAAGCTGGTGGAAAGACCGTTCACATAAACTTCAGAAGTCGTAAGCCCTTCCGGTTCCAAAAAGACTCGATGCTCATTCCGATCTGGAAAACGTTGAATCTTGTCCTCAATGCTTGGGCAGTAGCGAGGGCCAATACCTTCGATGACGCCAGCATAAAGAGGTGATTTTTCTAAATTGCGCTCAATGACTTTATGTGTGGCTTCGGTGGTGTAGGTGAGCCAGCACATGATGTGCTTCGGGTTAAAACCCTCTATGGGGGTCGAATAGGAAAAAGGACGTGGATCATCATCACCGGGCTGCTCTTCCATGACATCTACATTGATACTGCGACGGTGAATACGCGGTACCGTCCCGGTCTTCATTCGACCCACTTCAAAACCTAGCTCTCGGTAACGATTGCCAAGGGCGTTGCAGGGTTTATCTCCCATACGCCCGCCTTCAATTTGATTCATGCCGAAGTGAAGTTTTCCGCCAAGAAAGGTCCCTGAGCATATGATGACTGCATGACAGGAGATTTCTTGGTTTAGCTCCGTGCGAATACCGCAAATCACCCCATCGTTAATCACGAGGTCTTCGACCATGACTTGCTTAAGATCGAGATTATCTTGCATTTCGCAGACGTATTTCATATCCAATGAATACAGATGACGATCGGCTTGTGCTCGCGGAGAATGTACTGCAGGACCTTTCGATCGATTCAGCATTTTGAACTGGATACCGGTACGATCGATGCAGCGTCCCATCTCTCCACCAAGTGCATCGATTTCTCGAACGAGTTGTCCTTTAGCAATACCGCCGATAGCTGGATTACAGGGCATCTTCGCGATATCGTCGAGTTGCATGGTGGCCAATAGGGTACGCTTGCCCATACGTGATGCTGCCAATGCAGCTTCCACACCGGCATGACCAGCACCTACTACTATGATGTCGTAATCGCGTGACATGAATGATAATCCCAAGGTTAAAAAATTGAGGCGGTAGTATAGCAAAAAACGGAGTAAAGTTTCCTTGTTCCATCAATCCCTGGTGCGCTGAACAAAAAATTCCAGCCATACACTTTGTGAATGACTGGAATAGACTTTAAATTGTAGCGAATTAGCGCATAGGAAATTTTGGTACGCGCATGTCGATAGAGTCGGCAGATACTTGCTGTTCGTCTTCTGCGGTAGTCGGCTGAAATACAACACTGTAAGTCACCCACCCTAACGCGATTATTCCAATAACACCTGCCCACATTACAGTTTCGCGTAACCACATGGGTTGCTCAGATGCTTCTGAAGTAAGCGTTTGCTTGGTTTGCTTAAGGATACTTTTGGGTGCTTGCTGATCCATCATCAAGTCAGCAATGTATGGCTGAGGATTGGCCCCCAACAACTCACAGTAGGATTTAATAAAGCCTACGGTGTAGGTATTTGCGGGACATTCTTTGAGTCTGCCGGACTCAATGCATTGGATAAATTCGAGCGAAATCCGTAATTTACGAAATACGTCTTCGCGACTGAGACCCTGCGCTGTACGCCTGGCCTGCAGTTCTTCCCCCTGAACTGGTTCCTGTTTCATTGTATCTCTCTCTTGTTTGCAAATCCCCCAGGACTACGCAACTTCGTCTTTGTTTCCCCCAGACGAAGACACCAGAATTTCTCTGGCTTTGCTGCCCAGATGAGGACCTACGATCCCCTTCATTTCCATCATATCTATCAAGCGAGCAGCTCTAGTATACCCTACTCGGAGACGTCTTTGCACCATAGAAATTGATGCTTGTCCCGTTTCAGTGACTACTCGAACTGCGTCTTCAAAAAGCTCATCCCCATCATCGATCAAGTCCATTTCGGTTTCTTGTTTCTTACCGAAGTTTTCTATCTCATCACGATACTGTGGAGGAGCTTGTCGTTTCAAATATGATATTAAATCGTTCATGTCTTCATCGCTGACAAAGGCGCCTTGAATGCGGACAGGTTTACTGCTCCCCGCAGGCAAATAGAGCATATCGCCCTTACCAATAAGGCGCTCTGCGCCAATTTCGTCCAATATACACCGTGAATCAACACGTGAAGACACCTGGAATGAAATTCGTGTAGGGAAGTTGGCTTTAATGACGCCTGTAAGTACATCCACGGAGGGGCGCTGAGTGGCAATAATCATGTGAATACCTACTGCACGGGCCAATTGGGCTAAGCGGGCAATAGAGTCTTCCACTTCGGCTTTGGCCTGAATCATGAGGTCAGCCAATTCATCGATAATGCAGACAATATAAGGTAATTTTCGAATTACAGCGACATTTTCCGTTTCGCTATCGTCTTCTTCACCTTCCATTTCGATTTCACCGTTGTCTACACTTTCATTATAGACTTCAATGTTACGTACACGAAGGTGAGCAAATAAACGGTAACGCTCTTCCATCTCATTAATCAGCCATGTAAGTGAACCAGCGGCTTTCTTAGGGTCAATTACAACCGGCGTCATTAGATGCGGAATATCATTAAAAATAGATAGCTCAACCATCTTAGGGTCAATAAGCATGAGTTGGAGTTCTTCAGGCGATTTAGATGCGAGCAAGCTAGCAAGAATCGTTTTCACGCACACTGTTTTACCAGCACCAGTCGCTCCAGCAACCAGTAAGTGCGGCATGGTGGCCAAATCGGCGGTAATTACATCGCCACTAATGTCTTTACCCAAGGCTAAGGTGAGTTGTCCACCTTTTTTATTGAACGATTTCGATTGAAGAAGCTCGCGAATCATCACTGCTTCACCTTCTTCATTTGGAATTTCAATTCCAACACGACCTTTACCCGGAATCGGTGCTTCTACACGAACACCTTGGGCTTTGAGTGCAAGGGCCAAGTCATCGGTTAGAGCAATAAATCGAGCAACTTTAATTCCAGAGGCTGGCTCCAACTCGAAACGAGTTAAAGTAGGTCCACGGGTAACATCGGTTACTTTAGCTTCAATACCAAAGGTTTTTAATTTTTCTTCAAGTAATGTAGCCATTCCACGCAACTGACTGGTTAAGTCATGA
>CALLLL010000302.1 GCA_938082445.1 uncultured bacterium | reverse complement strand
CCGCTACAAAGCCAAAGGCGTACGCATTACCGGTGAAGCGTCTCCACACCACATCACGCTGACAGATGACGCCATAGAAACATACAACACGAATGCCAAAATGAATCCCCCACTGCGCGAGCAATCCGACATTGACGCCATCAAAGCGGGGATTGCCGACGGCACAATCGACATCATCGCCACTGATCACGCTCCACACACCCCCGCCGAAAAAGATGTTGAGTTTGCACTGGCACCTTTCGGAATCCTAGGACTCGAAACGTCACTAGGCCTTGTGCTCACACAGTTGGTGGATGAAAAAGTAATAACACTCGAACGCGCTATCGAAATGATGACCGTGGATTGCGCGAAAATTGTGAACATTGACGCAGGCGTACTCCGTGAAGGAGGCCCTGCTGACATATGCATCTTCAATCCCGATGAAACCTGGATTGTAGACGCCAACAACTCGCAATCCAATTCCCGCAACACCCCATTCGACGGCATGACTCTACGCGGCGCTATTCAAGGTACCATCTGCGACGGCGAAACCGTATTTAGTGCATAAAATCAAAAAGAAAGTGGCGAGGAGAGAAGACTGATTCCCTCGCCACTTTCTATTGTCCACCAATCATTAAATGTAACCCAGTAATCATGGTGGTATCCGTTTTGCCCAGCAGCATAGAAATTTCCTATCCTGCCCCCAAAACGTATAATTTTTAGTGAATTAAACTGTGATTCCAATAATGTAATCACTATATAGACGCCACAACTTCCCAAATGGTGACATACTTTTTACAATTTTTTTAAAAAAGCACTGAAATCACCAGAATTATTGGTTTTTAGCATAAAAAAAGCCCCTGTATTCAAAAGAATACAGGGGCTTTGTACATAAATAGCGTCTTTATTTAAATAAAATGTAACTCGGACCGTTTGTGTTAGCTTGTTGACCCGTTGAAGTCAATTTACCCGTGAATGGATTGATACGAAAGCTTACAATCGTATTCGATTTTTGATTCCCGACCACCATCATCTTTCCACACGATGTAATACCAAAGTTACGTGGCCAACTACCTTCGGTAGAAATATTTTGAATTAATTTAGCCTTACCTGTTTTACGATTGATCTTGAACACCGCAATACTGTCATGCCCACGATTCCCCACATACACAAATCGTCCATTTGGAGAGATGCGCACTTCGGAAGTAGACTGCGCACCTACATAAGAAGCAGGCGTAGCAGGATACAAGCCTACTGGACTTAGCTTCCCATCTTCATAAGTATACGTCCCCAAGTACCCAGTCATTTCGATCGTTGCAAAGGCCAATTTTCCGTTCGGATGGAAAATAATATGCCGTGGTCCCGAACCCGGTGGTGTCACAACATCCATTTCAGGAACAGCCGTCAACGCGCCAGTCGAATCATCAAAGCGATAAGCCACAATCTTATCAATACCTAAATCAGGCACAAAGACGAACTTATTTTCAGGACCCGCCACGATACAATGCGCATGTGACCCTTGTTGGCGACGCTGATGGATACTCTTACCTTCATGTTTAATCGTGGCAGTTGTCGCGCCCAAAGTACCATCGTTTAATACTGGATTCACCACGATGTTTCCGCGCCCGTAATTAGCCGACATCATCCATTTACCCGTACCATCAAGACGAATATAACTTGCCGACGAAGCATCCGTTTGCTGGGTTTGTATTTTAGTCAACTGATTCGAAATGGGGTCAACACTAAAGGTCGAGATAAATCCACCCTCTTGGCCCGGTATATTGTTGGTTGAATACACCCGCGATCCATCGGCATTCATCGTCAAGTACCCAGGATTTGAAACAGCCGCAGGATTGCCTACTTTTTCCATGGCACCGGATTCCATATCCACTGACCAAAGCTCTACACCTGCGCCTGCGGGCAGATCTCGTGTACTACCGCCCACATAAAAGTGAGCCTTCTGCGCTTCAGCCACAACACTAAACAGCATTGCCACCATCATTCCTAAACACGTTATTCCACGTACCATGATTCCGTCTCCAAAATATTCTTCGTTAAGGTTGAATAAAACATATATACGCCGGGGCCGGCATCGAAGCCTGCTTACCCGTCGGTGAAAGCAATCCCGTTTCCGGATCCACTTTCAAACAATCCAAAGTATTTGAATGCTGATTCGCAACTACCATCATCGTTCCACTTGGATCAATCGCAAAATTCCGAGGCCACTTACCAACCACCGACTCAATTTGAATGCGCGCCAACTCACCCGTTTCTTCATTCAAGGCGAATCCAGCAATGCTGTCATGTCCACGGTTAGCAATATACACAAATTTACCATTCGGGGATACCCGCACTTCCGAGGTATACGATTTCCCCTTTAAACGTTCTGGCACACTGCTATAATCCCCAACTTTTGTCAATTGACCATCGGCATAGCGATAACTCACAAGTCGATTACCCATTTCCAAGGCACAAAAGGCATATTTTCCAGAAGGGTGAAACGCTAAATGTCTCGGACCAGACCCCGGAAGCGTTTTCACATCCAAGGTTGGCTTAGGAACTAAAGTCCCCTTCGTCGCATCAAAAGCATAGGCTTTGATTACATCCAAACCCAGATCAGGCACGAAGACATAATTATTATCTGGACTCACCACTGCCGAATGCGGATGCGGCGCTTCTTGCCGACTTTTGTCTACACTCGTCCCCACATGTTGTTCATTCGCAGAAGCCTCACCCAGTGAACCATCTGCTTGAATTGGGTATACCGAGACATTTCCACCTGTATAGTTCGCGACAACCACATATTTCCCTGTGGCATCCACACTTAAAAAAGCCGGGATAGGTCCATTGGACGATACTGTTCCAAGCAACGTTAATTCACGGGTCTTGGAATCAACGGAAAATGCACTCACCGCACCATCTTTTTTACTGTCGAAATTAGCAATCTCATTTACCGAATACAAGAATGATTGATTGGGGCTCAACGCTTGATACGATGGATTTGCTAAAGGCCATGGCCCTGACTCCTGAGACAATACGCCGCTTTGCGTATCCACCGACCAAAGGCCAATGCCTGCATTGGCCTTTTCATCAGCCGGAAGTTGTTGAGTATAGCCTCCTGCATAAAAATACGCTTTAG
>CALLLL010000301.1 GCA_938082445.1 uncultured bacterium | reverse complement strand
ATTGAGATAGGAACCATAAGGGCGATATTTCCCAATATCTCACCCGGTACTTGCAGTATGGATGATAAAGTGTCTGCCAAACTATTCATTTGCGGTCTCCTTCTTGGCGGATTTCATACCGCGTTCATATACAAGCCCTTTAAGTTCTTCGGCTGTTTTGGGTTTAGTGAATAAGCTAACGACAACGGTCAGTACAATCGCGGCAACGAATGACCACCAAGCGATGTACAGGAATGGGGAAGAGGTGTTGAACAATTTGTTCCCCTCGGAGGCGTATTCTTGAATCCTAAACAAGGAAGCCGAGAAGAGGATACCGCCAACCAGTCCGGCCAGTGCACCGGCCCCTGTAGCGCGTTTCCAGACAGCACCCAATACGATGATGGCAAGCATTGGTCCTTGGAAGTATCCGAATATGGTTTGAATGTATTCGTAAATACTGCTGAAGTTTTCGGATACCTTCGCAAAATACATAGCGGCAAGCAAGAAGGCCACCGTTAGAATTCGACCAACATTCAGATAGTGTTTCGGTTCAGCATCGGGCTTGATAAAGGCCTGATAGATATCCTTGGTCCAGATGGTAGATGCCGAGTTGAGTGCGGAGTCCACACTGGACATTAATCCGGCAAGGAATGCTGCGAAGAACAGTCCGATAAACCCTATCGGCATCATGTCGCGTACTAACATGGTGGACGCGGTGTTCGGGTCAACAATGTTGGAGTTATAGGCCAAAGCTATAAGGCCGGGCAATACCATCAAGAATGGGATGAATGCTTTCAAGATGGCGCCGAAGATATAGGAAGCTTTTGCTTCTGCTTCGGAGCGAGCACCCAAGGTACGTTGCACAATGGTTTGGTTACCCATCCAATAGGCATTGGCCAGCACCAATCCCAATCCGAGGAAAATACCGGACCAGGGGTGGGGAGTCATTTCTTTTTTCAGTTCTCCATCACTATAAACACTGATTTCCTGATCCATGGGAACAATAAGATCGAAGTGATGCTGGGTTCGTTCACCCAGTTGAAGTACTGTATCTTTCAATCCCGCGACACCGCCAAAATGGATTAAACCGTATATCAATATAAACGATGTACCCCCCATCATGACCACGCATTGGATCACGTCGGTGTATACCACTGCTTTAAGCCCTCCAAGCAATGTATAGGCCCCAATAACGATACCCATGAGAACTACCGTATACATTATGTTCCAGCCCCAACGGGTCGGTCGGGCACTTTGAACCGAAGCTAGACCCCATTCTGCATTGACTTCAGCGGGGTCAAAATTAATTAACGGAGATTCCTCGGTAGCTTTGATAGAAGTGGAATCCACAAAATCGGCCTCTACCAGAATAAGATTCGGGGCACCAAATTCTTCAATGCGTGTATTGGCTTCTTCGATGGATTTTACTAATGTGAATTCATGCGTTTTTTCTGCACTGGTCGATGCTACAACGGATTCATAGGTGTCTTGCTGCTCAGCTACGACAACAATTTGTGGCGTAATCCCCATAATCAAGTTAAAGGATAATGCGGTAACGTACAGGGTAATTCCCAAGCTTAGTGCGAGTACGATACCCCATGCTAGGGCGACTATAGTTCGAACGGCTTTGTTGTACCGTAGCCCCAACCATTCAGGGATGGTGGTGACTTTTGCACGCCAGAACATGGGAATAAACAGGAAGGCACCGATAATCATAACCGGAACACTGCCCAGCCAATCGTAGTTCCCCAGCACGATTCCGTACAGGTAAGCTGAACCGGCGACTGCGACCATATCGAGTGCGCCGATATCGGTTACAACGAGTGACATCCCGATGGCCCACCAAGGGAGGGACCGTCCAGCGAGGAAGTAATCTTCGCCTGTTTTCATTTTCCGACCAATATAAAAGCCGATACTCATCGTAATAACGAGATATAAGATTATTATGGTGTAATCAATTGGATGAAGTGCCATGGTAGCTCCTGTCAAAGATTTTAAAATGTATTTAGCAAAAAATTACTAATAGAGTGATAGTATATCGAATTAATATATTTATTTCATCTGTAAATTTACCCCTAAATATGGCATGATATGCCAATGTTTTCAAGTAATTTATGAAAAGTAACTAATATGTTCCAATTTTTATATGGAGAATTTTACAAATGATTAGATTCAGTTTAGTGATTTTTTCACTGGTTTGCCTAGTGCCTTCGGCATTGGCTCTAGAGCAAAAAATGGTCACTCGATACAGTTTGGGTGATTCCTCAGTGCCCAATGCGGTGAAGGGTGGACGAACAGTCACTGACTGGACTCTCCAAGAAACAGGTCCGGTGATGGACTTGGAGTTTCACGATAAATCGAAGAATGGCGTGGTTTGGCTTGGAAGTGTTCAAGGTGCAGCTCGGTACAACCCATACGAAAAGCACCCATGGGATCGTTGGCAGTATTTTGCTGGAAAGCGTTGGCTGGCCGACGATGCGGTTGAGAAAATCTGGATAGACAAAAAAGCAGCTCATGAAACGGTATGGATTCGAACGGCGACAGGTGTGAATCGCATTGAGTGGAAGCCTATTTCATATGCAGAGAAGGCAGCGCACTACGATGCACTGGTTGAAAAATATCATCTCCGCCACAATTTTGTATCCAAAATCCTATTGGATACTCCCGGAGATTTATCTACATCCCGCACCAACGATAATGATAATGATGGACTTTGGTCGGCGATGTATCTTGTGGCACAGGCATATCGATATGCAGCGACGAAGGATCCCGATGCGCGCATGAAGGCTCGTCGTACATTGGATGCGTTGATACGGCTTGAAGAGATTAACCCAATTCCTGGATTTTATTCGCGTTCGTTTAAGCACATCAGTGAACCCTCCCCGGATGCCGGTATGTGGGGGAAAAATGCCGATGAAAGTGAATGGGTGTGGATCAATACAGAAACAACCTTAGAAGATTTATGCCATATTCCTAATGATTGGTACGAAAAAGAGCCCGGGCATTGGGTGCAAGGGGCTAATAAAGGTAAGAAAAATATTCGGCACCACGGTGAATGGCATTTAACGCCGGATAAGCAGTGGCTCTGGAAAGGGGATACGAGTTCAGATGAAACAGTGGGACATTACTATGCCTATGGACTCTATTTTGATTTAGTTGCGAATGATGAAGAAAAGAAAATAATTCAGGATAAAGTACGATTATTAACCGATACGCTTATTCGCGACGATTATTATTTGAAAGATCTTAACGGTATACCGACCCGTTGGGGAAATTGGAATGTCAGCTACTTCGAATCCTATGAGGGCCGTTATGAACGGGCCTTACGGAGCATGGAATTGCTTTCCTTACTTAAAGTGACCTATCACATTACCGGTGATGAAAAATATCAAAAAGAGTATCTTAAATTCGTTGATATGGGCTTGGCGCATTACACCAATGAATACCGTCGCTGGGAGAGCGCATTTTCGGAAGTTAATTTTTCCGATGATGAATTGTATTATCTCTCCGTACAACCATTAATGATGTATGAAGACGATCCGACTCTACGCAAAATTTATTTAGATGGTATGCGCTTTGCCTGGGGTGAGATTGCCTCGGATAAAAATGCTTTGTGGACGTATATCAATGCCTCATGCGGCATCATCGAAATGAATCCGCGAATGTTAGATGATGCTCGCCGTACATTGGATCGGACTCCTTGGGAAATGATCGAGTGGACGGTAAAAAATTCACACCGTATAGATTTTGGTCAAATGCCCAAAAAAGATCGTCACGGTAACGGGGAATTTGATCGAGTAATACCGGTGGATGAACGCGCGATTCATAAACACAATGCAAATCCCTATCAGCCCGATGCTGGGCGTGGGGGAAATGCCCAAGAAACACCGACTCATTGGTTGTTGCCATACTGGATGGGGCGTTACCACGGCTGGATAGAGTAGACCACCAATCAGCCATTCGAATCTTCATAAAACCCTGCGTTAATGAAATTTAGCGCAGGGTTTTATTTATATACACAACGAAGAAAAATAAATTGCCTTTAACTATTTGTACAATTATTGTACATAAAGAATGTGTTGTAATTGCATGATGGGTATTTTCTA
>CALLLL010000300.1 GCA_938082445.1 uncultured bacterium | reverse complement strand
TTATCCGCACCCCGCTTGCAATTAAATTCTGGGCAAGAAGTCTCGATAGCGGTACAAAAAGAAATCCCAATCAAGCACATGAATAAACTCCCCGCCGCTTCAAAATATAACGATGAATACGAAGAAGTCATAAATCATTATGCAGCTGGAACCGAGACTACCCTCAGCATAACTGACCTAGCTGTAAAAGATCTTGTTCTGCTAAATACAAAGCTAGAAATCACATTACCAACAGGAGCATTAACAGCACTAGAAGGAACCAATCTGCTTGTAGGCCCACCAGAAATTAATAAAACAATACAACATTGCTTTTTCACATTACCCATAGGCGCGTGTGCCGCTATCAATGGACCTATAGACGAAAAAGACTCCATATTGACTCTAATCCAAGTACATTTAGCCCCCGAATCGACCCCTTAAGGTACATCGTATGCGCTATTTACTCACATCACTTATACTACTTTTCTGCTCACACACATGGGCTGGTGAACGAACCAACTGGCAATTCGTTATTTACGAACCCAGCGACACAAATAGTAAATATTTACGTTCATACTATGACCAAAATATTCAAAAAGAAGGGTATAGCCAGATAAGCCCTGAAGTAGCAAAAGAGCTAGGCTTTGATCTCCCCAAAAGCCTACAGACCATGCAACTGCCCACCGCAACAGGGCAAACCTTACTCATGGATGTTGTGCTCGATCATGTAGAGGACAACGGTTTAGTCGTTCGACCCAATAAGTGGATACGTCCAGATTATATGGTTCAGGTTCCTGAAAGTAACCCGCCGCGCTTTAAACTCAAACAAGCACCTACGATAAAACCCATCTCGCTTAAATTCCAATGGACAAAAACTACAAACGACGACAATACAACCATTCTTTCAACTCCATATCAATTTGATTTAAGTATTATTCGTCAAGAAATTGCTGGCCGCGAAAAAGTACTGGGGACCGAATTTAATGTAGGCAAACCCAGAATAATTGGAAGTGCAACTAAAATATCCAGCGCAGTACACCTCGATAAAGCGTACGCATTTATCGTTTTTTCAAATGAAATGAATCCCCTAATCATGCTACTAAAGGTCAATCACCCAAATGCAAAACACTATGCATTTGAATCCAAAGTCTATCGAGTAAACGGAACGCTTCAAGCAAGCGATATGAATAAATATATCACACCGATAGACAACTCCGTTTCAATCAGTGGTAAAGCGACACCATTCATATTCCCATTGACGACCGAAAACAGTTCTTCACTCTCCCCCTCACCAGAGGTGCTTGATGAATTAATAAAGTGTGACCCAACAAAATTCTACGAACGAAAAAAGAAAAAAGAAAATCAAGAAAAACTCAATTCACTATTATGGTTTGATCAAGTTCAAGGAGTCAGTTTAATTTCATCACCGAGGGTCACTCAACTTTTTTATCATTCACCCAATACGCGCTCTGCTGAAAAAGCATTGTATAAAGTTGTCATTAGTGAAGATTCCAAGCAAAAAGACGAAACAGCTGAATCGGTGAACTTCCAAAGACTCTTTAATTTAATCAATCATTTCCATAATGATTTCTCCACCACCCTTAATAATACGCAACGATCGAAATGGGCCATGATTGTTGATTCAACGACCCAATACATAAAATTAATGGATGATTCTCAGGAACAAACCGTGCCAGTGATAGCCGGAACCTCCATCATTGTGCGCGCATCCAACAGCAATAAAGCCAATCAATTCAGCATCGATTACTTCATGCTTCAACGCGACATTCTTGAGCTTCCCGAGACTATGGAATCCATCCCAGAAGCGGGACAGATCATTAATGAAGGCCTAAGCAACCACTACTTCCGCCATCAATACACCACCAAAGATGGTGAAACAGTGGGATTTTTGTATAGTGCATCTCCTACAGAACACTATATAGTATTCAACACCTTCACCCTAATTGATGGAGCAATTTAACTCCAATCTTGAATAGATTACCCGCGCTGCGATAGAATTTGGCTCACATTCCACCAAACAACCCCCATAGAAACCACCATGAGCCGCCTAAAACTCTATTCAATTCTCGGTATTTCCTTCGCCTACGCCATTATTCGCTATCATATATTCAGTGATGTGCCCTGGTCTCACTTTCCTCTGTTTATTTCCAATAAAGCCATATCCATGGCAGGCCTCATTTTTCTCGGTCTAGCTTTGGTTCAAAGCGAAAAAAGCGACCGAAAAGCTTTAGGCCAATGGGGTGCAGCACTCATCGGAATCCATATTCTCATCTCATTTATCATTTTAAATGAACACTACTTTGAGAAATTCTTCGTCGGTCCAGGAGAAATGACATTCCAAGCCGAAGTCTCCATGATCGCAGGAATTATCGGTACCATATTCATGTGCGCACTCCTTTTAGCCAGTAACAACGGAAACGGTAACGCTAACCCCAGTCAACTCAGCCTACGCATTGGTTGGGGACGCGCCATACTGGTATTGGCCGCCATCCACTTAGCCTTTATGGGCTACACTTCTTGGCTCACACCCAGTAAGTGGTATGGATACCTCCCCCCCATTACGCTCATCTCGTTTTTAGTGGCCCTAGTATTTTTCGTACGTAGACGCAAGTCATCCAAGGAATAATTGTTGCCCCTACCTCTGTTGACTATGGTAAGCTAACTACAGAACAGCTAAGGGTAAAACATGCATGAGATTCCACTAAATCAATCGGATATCTTGACTCACGGTATTCGTGTTCAAACCGAGAGTTATTTCATTCCCGAGCGCTCAGCGCCTATGCGGGGACTCTATCTGTTCGGATACACGATCAACATTATCAATGAAGGCGATTCACCGGCAAAACTTTTGAGTCGTCATTGGCACATAAACGATATATTGGGCAATTCCGAAGAAGTCCAAGGCGATGGCGTTGTCGGTGAACAACCACATTTACTACCGGGCCAATCATTCGAGTACAGCAGCTTCTGCCCACTACCCACCTACAAAGGTTCAATGAGCGGCACCTATACCATGCAACGCGACGATGAAACTGAATTCGACGTTGCAGTAGGTCCCTTTCAACTGTTCATGAACCAAGTCATGAATTAGAGACCAAGCGCTGCAGGTTTGGGCTTATACGGTGCTTGAAAATTCCACAACACTTCCATGTGCGATGGTTTGCCAACCACGCCAAATTGATTGCGCGTGCGCATCTCGATGCGACTTATCCCACTAGGACTCAATTTCCATTCCACCACATCACCACTATCTTTCCACCCTTGCGCATTGATATTGATTTCAAAACTCTCAAAGTTTGGGCTTTGTGTATAAAGTTGTAAGCGAACCGTACCCAATTGCTCAGTGTGAGTAGCTACAAAAGCCACCCGATTTAACGTAGGGTATAAATCGGCTTCACGATCGGTGTGCAATGCATAATGCAGCTTTCGCGGTGTCGCTTCATCATACCAACATAAATAGCCCGACCATGGCCAAAAAGTCGAACCATTATTCAAGGGTCGAGGAGTAGCCTTAGAAAGAAAGTCATTCCGCGGAATAATTCGAATAAACCCTGTTAGATTATGCTGCGGCACACGTTTAGCAGGATCAGGATCATTGATCCATCCCGTATGGGTTGAAATGCCTAAAGGTTGCGGAGATTCTTCCACCTTTTTCACAGGCCAATTATTCCACGGCTTCGCACTCATCCATTGAATCGGGTTCTCAGCAGATAAGCCATAACGCTTTAAGAAATACCCATGCTGCTCAAGTGCATTCAAGGGTTCACCTGTTTCTGTGTGATACTCATAGGAATCGAACACACTTTCCGCATCCACTAAGACCCATTTACCCAACTCATCGACATATACTTCAGGCGCTTCATGATTAAAAATATTCACATGACGCGCCTGATACCCCAGCGACTGCAATGCCTGAACGAAAGTTACCGTAAACTGCATACACATTCCACCCCATCCATGCTTCTCATTACGATCCAAAATAGCCAAAGCATTCCATTCGGGATACTCAGGATACGGCAAGGCATGGTACCAAAGCGATGAAATATGATGGCGAAGTCGATTGATCT
>CALLLL010000299.1 GCA_938082445.1 uncultured bacterium | reverse complement strand
AGCATTTTTATGTTCGATAAAGGGATCGTACAAACAACATTGGATACCGACTTGATTTAAGAGTGAGTAGACTGTTGAGCCTACATGACCAAAACCGACTATACCGCATCGATAGGATGATAAAGGCTTGGCATGATTCGAGGTCGCTTTAAGAATAGCGGCCAGTACATATTCAGCTACACTACGTGCATTCGCGCCTTGAGCATGTGCAAACGTAATATTGGCTTCGGCAAGATAGGTACTATCGATATGCTCCATTCCACTGGTCGCTGTAGCCACAAATCGTATAGACGATTTTTCCAATAATGCAGCATTTACTGAGGTAATGGAACGTACTATCAGGGCATCGGCGTTGGCTACCGATTCAGGACCAATTAACCTTCCACTATACGACCGAACATCCCCTAAAGTAGAAAAGGCTTCTTGAGCGTAGGGAATATGTTCATCAACCACAATGCGCATAAGGAATACTTATTCTTGTGGAGGCATGATGATGGTAGGGTTACGCTCTTCCAATATATCAACCATGCGAGTTTCAATCATGGAATTCCATTCTGGATGGGAAAGGATATAAAATTTTTCTTCAACAATTGCATTCATCACAAGTTGGGCAATGTGTTCTGCCGAAAGACCGTCTTGTACACATTTTTTAACAAAGTCTAAATGGCCCTGCGCGACGGCATCGTTTTCACCGGGTTTAGGCGCTCCATCTGGGTGGTTGCGGGTGGACTCGAATATACGTGTATTTACCCAGGCAGGGCATAAGACTGAGATTCCGATATTGGCTTCCATCACCGTAAGTTCTTTAAACATACTTTCCGAAATACTCACGACACTATTTTTAGTAACGTGGTAAGGAGTCATGAACAATCCATTGGTGAGGCCTGCAAATGATGCGGTATTGACTATATGACAGGGATCACCGTTTGCAAGCATAATGGGCGTGAAATAGTGGTTGCCATAGATAACCCCCCAAAGATTTACTCCCATGATCCACTCCCAGTCTTCAAGGGATATTTCCCATGTGTTTCCACCACAGCCCACACCGGCATTGTTGCATAGGATATGTACAGTGTCATAAGCCTCAACAGCTTTATCGGCCAAATTTTTCATGTCTTCTTTTTTCGACACATCGCAGAGTACAGAAATTACCTCAGCACCTTCTGCTTTCATTTCATTGGTGGTTTTAGTAAGTGCCGCTTCTTCTACATCGGCTAATACAATACGCATACCTTCTTCAGCAAATCGTTCGGCCATGGCGCGTCCGATTCCACTGGCGCCACCGGTGATCACTGCGACTTTTCCTTGAAACTCTTTCATGGCTCTACCCCTTAAAATGCCTCTAAGGCATTGTTGCTGAAATGTTTAGCCATTACAGTAGCAAAAAACAAAGTGATGAGTGAAGCAAAAAAACACTCCCCATAGCCATATAGCTGTGGGGAGCGGGTTAAACTTGATAGGACTGCACTATTGTTTACGGTTAGACCACTCGTCTTCTTCACGTTTGAGCGATATTGCTCGTTGATAGCGTGTAAGGCATTGGTCAAGCGTTTCGCTGTGGATATCGAAGAGCTTATCAAAGTTAGTGATTTTGAAGACTTTTTCAATGTCTGCGCTTACATTGCATACACGCATAGAACCGCCTGTTGCCTTGGCAGCATCATTAATCCGGATAAGTTCCGTGAGCGCGGCGCTGGAGAGATACTGCACATGCATAAAATTAAGCAAAAGATGGGTTTCGTCCTTTTTCTCAATATGGGCGATCACTTGTGACCCGAAATCGACCACGGTCGAACCATCCAGCATGCTGGTATTTTCAATGGTGCCTACGGTAATGTCGCCTGTATTGGCAAAATGGACCAATGATGCGCTATTGTATTCCACGATATACACTCCAATTATAGTGAATTTGCGTCTATATGAGTATACAGAAAAATATTGTGAGGTTGCGAGTTAATTTTTTGAAACCTTGTTAGGGCTTACCATGAGGACATCATGCAAAAACGATTAAGTGAATTTGATATTCATCCCGAAGCAATTGTCTATCGTAAACCAGACGATATTGCAGCATTGGCGAATGGGGTTACTGAACTCAATTGCCAAGAAATTGGACGTTCGCGTGACGGGCAGATCTTGTATGGATATTCTTTTGGATCAGGCAATAAGGCTGTTTCCATCATTGCGGGTTCTCATGCCGATGAGCCCATTGGTCCCATGACTGCACAAATTTTATATTTCCATTTACAGGAACATTTCCCAGAACTATTGACACAATTCAATTTTCGTGTTGTACCACAAATGAACCCAGACGGGGCTGATAGAAATCGCCCTTGGTTTGCAAACACATTGGCTTTGGATACCTACTTGAATCATGTAGTACGAGAATTACCCGGAGATGACATTGAGTTTGGTTTTGGCTCGGAGGGTGACGAACGCCCTGAATGTACCGCGATGCAAAGTTTCCTATCGGAAGGCGGCCCTTATGTAGCGCATTTTTCCTTACATGGATTGGGATTTGCAGAGGGTGCTTGGTGCTTAATTTGTAAAGAATGGAATGAGAAGGCACAAGGGTTTATGGATTCCTTTGGGGCGTTGTGTAGCGATGTTCATTTCCCGCAGCACGATATTGACCGAAAGGGCGACAAAGGGTTTGTGCGTATAGGCAAAGGCTACACAACCACTCCGCATTCTGAGCCTATGAAAGAATTTTTTTTAGCGCAAAACGATCAAGAGACTGCAGCTAAGTTCAAACCCACATCAATGGAGTATGTTCAATCATTGGGTGGCGATCCACTTTGCATTGTGAGTGAATTGCCCTTATTTTTTATTGGTGTACCCAGCGAAGATATTGAGCACTTAACCACGAATGCATTTAAAGATGAGTTGTTAAAATTAAAGGCCCGTCATTCAACATTAACACCTGAATTGGTGGCTCCAGTGTGTGCGAAATTTAACGTATCGCCGACACCACTTGATTTACAGATACGTTTGCAGACTGGAATGATTGTATTGGCTTTACAAGAATTACACCACTAGGCCTTCGATAGCATATTCATTACGGGGCAGTTTTTGCATGAAGGGTTGGGTTCACACCAATCTTGATACATTTGGATGAGCCCTTGTTGGATTCGAAAGTCGATTTTTTTTGGAGGCTTTGATCCGTACACACGCGGCATCATGATTTTCATAATTCGATTATCGGGTTCTTTGGGTAGAGAATGAAAAAACTCAAGTACTCGCTCCTCGTAGGCGCGATCTCGGGATTCTCTGGCAAGCGCCAAGCCCATAGGCACAAAGACATTGCCTATGATAGAACGTATTCGACCACTACCAATGGACGCCGTCGGTTTAGCCATGGTTTTGCCTGTCCACGTACAATGTGATGCCCAAAAGCCTAATGGACTGGGAAAGAGTTCTTCAAACAGTTTACGGCGTTTCAAGGGGGATAATTCCATTTTCCAAATCAAATTGACGGTTTCAAGCAATCCATCATTGCTGGTACGTGCAATCATCTGAGATGCTCCAGCCATGCGGCGTTCGGGATAATTGGTTGGGCGAACACCTATGCGTTTCCAGGTCAAGGGCATAGCATGCATGTCTTCTAATCGTGAAGCACGTAGTCCTCGCAGTCGTGCAACATGGGGGAGTGACTGCGTTTTTTCGGGTAATGTTTTAGGAAACAGTCCCGAAATTTTTAACATGGCTGCTTCCAACAAAATGGCACTTTCTTTGCCAAGCTGTTGTGCCCGCTCGTAGGGGAGTTGACGGGCTACCGCTTTAAAGTGTTCTTTAAAATGACTAAACCCACATGCGTATAACAACATTTCGTAAAGAGCCTGATCGCCACCAATCCGATCCATACGGTTTCGCAATTCACGGGCTTTGTTCAGCATACGCCATTCACCAGCCAGGTGAACGAATTCGCGCATAGTTTCATCCCCTCCAGATTCCACTACGCTGGCACATCGCCCTAAGCTGCCCTCAACTTCATAAGGGAATTGGTCCGCTTTTAGTTCTTCGGCTAATTCGGAAATTTCGGTTTCCAGATAGGGGGAGAGTACCAATACAGGAAGGGACTTCCCCTCCGATGTATATTCTGTTTTTTGCGTTGCTGAGTGATTCAGGACTACATGTAACATGACTTCATCGTAGCGTTGATCTAGGTTATGTCCGTGTTGATTCCAGCCCGATGATGTGATGTGTATTTCGACATCACCCGTGCGGTGGCGTCCATCAAATTCAATTTGCGCGCCTTTAAAATCAGGGCCTTCACCATGATTCCACCAACCGGGTGTAATCACTTTGAGCTTGCGACCATCGATGGTTTGCAGGGTATCTTGGCAGAATAAACGGTCGTACCAAATACATTGGACGAGATGCTCGTTGATAAGGCTTGGGCTGGATTCACGCACCACATTTGCGCGATATTCGCGGCGTTGACCATATCGTTCCGAGAAGGGCATAGATTTACCTAGCTAAAGCAGTTAATATATTTTCCATCTCCACACTTTACATAGAGCAGGTGAAGTTGTCAAAATGGGGCCATTACTTTTATGAGGGAGCATTTGATGAACTACCATTATTTTGGCAATACTGGCGTACAGGTTTCTGAACTGTGCTTAGGTACGATGACCTTTGGCAATGAAGCAGACGAATCAACGTCTCATGCATTAATGGATACCGCATTTGACGCGGGTGTCAATTTCTTTGATACTGCCAATGTATATGGTAAAGGTGCCAGTGAATCCATCATTGGTTCGTGGGTAGGGGAAAAGAGAGATGATCTGGTGCTAGCCACAAAGGTGCATTATCCTATGGGCGATGGACCGAATGATACAGGCAGTTCGCGCAAACACATCATGAAAAATGTAGAAGACAGTCTACGTCGCTTGCAAACGGATTATATCGATGTACTGTATTTGCATTATTGGGATGACAATACAGCACTCGAGCAAACGTTGTCGGCGTTGAATGATCTGGTTGTTCAGGGAAAAGTAGTGTATTTAGGGGTATCGAATTTTGCTGCTTGGCAATGCGCGAAAGCCATACATGTAGCCCAACAAAATGGATGGGCACCGATAGTAGCTATACAACCCATGTATAGTTTAATTAAGCGAGTAGCCGAAATAGAAATATTGCCTATGGCCCAAGAAGAAAATATCGCCGTGTGCCCCTATAGTCCTATGGGCGCAGGACTCTTGACCGGCAAATACCATCGCAACGAAGATGGGCGTATATCCAAGAATACGATGTATAAAGAACGTTATAAAAACCCTGAATATATGGAAACGGCTGGAAAATTTGTAGCCTATGCCGATCAACTTGGCCACCATCCAGCCTCATTGGCTGTTAAATGGGCTGCCAGTCATCCAGCATGTACTTCAGCTATCGTAGGCACTTGGAATGCTTCTCAATTGGAATTGGCATTAAAAAGTCAGGATATCGTTCTAAGTGCTGAGCAGCGTCAGGCGATCACAGACGTATCGGTGGCGCCCCCCAATGCCACTGATCGTGAGGACCCTGGGTTCTTAAGTATTCCGAGTACACAGGATAAATAGCCCTTCGCACTATTCTCCATTTGCTTCCAGTTTTAAATCTGGGTATTATTTGATCCAGCTAGTTTTCGCCAGGTGTGACTATGGATACGTTTCCAGGAAAGTACATGACTTGTGAGTAATTTCAGACCTCTGATAAAAGAAATTATTGCGAACACAGAAAAAGTGGTATTGGGTAAAACCCCTCAAATTCAAATTGCTTTATCTGCCATATTGGGTGGGGGACACGTACTACTCGAAGATGTTCCAGGTGTTGCAAAAACGATTTTGGTACGCACATTAGCCATTAGTAGTGGGTGTAGCTTCTCTCGAATTCAATGTACACCCGATTTATTGCCCTCTGATGTAAACGGGGTATCTATTTTTAACCAGAACTCACGTGAATTTGAATTTCGCCCTGGGCCTATATTTTCTCAAGTAATCATTGCTGATGAGATTAACCGGGCCACCCCACGTACTCAATCCGCCTTTTTAGAGGCCATGGCAGAGGGGCAAATCTCGGTGGATGGTAAAACACGCACCTTACAACAACCTTTTATCGTCTTTGCTACCCAAAACCCTGTAGAACATGAAGGGACTTTCCCTTTGCCTGAAGCCCAACTCGATCGTTTCATGATGAAATTGTCTGTTGGCTATCCAACTATCCGCGAAGAAGCACATTTGCTTGAATTGACCCGGCTGAAGCATCCCGTCGATCAAATTGAGCCCGTTGCGGACGCTAAAACATTGCTTACAATGCAACAATCGGTCCGAGAAGTGTATATGCACGATAAACTGCGTGAATATATGCTACGTTTAATCGCGCGAACTCGCGATTCTGTCCATTTATCCCTCGGTGCCAGCCCAAGGGCCTCTATGGCCTTATTCAGGGCTGCACAGTCCTATGCGGCGGTCTTAGGACGTGGATATGTCATCCCTGACGATATTAAGGCATTAGCCCATCCTGTATTGGAACATAGACTGATATTAAACCCTGAAAGTCGTTTACGACGCATGACAAGCCATCGCGTCTTGCAGGAAATATTACAGGAAGTACCTGTTCCAGCTGGAACAGGTACATGGAAACCACGCTAAATTAGGTATTGGTAGCCTTATTTAGGCTATAATAAGCAATTATATTAATCATTTTATTTATTATTGGAAAAGAAGTACATGCTTGGTTTTAAGAAAAAGAAAAAAGTTGATGCAGATCATGCGGAAGAGCTGGAGGAATCCCAGTTCGATCCCAATGACGATAACATGCTCGAATTGACGCATGTGGATCGCTATGAAATCGTTAAACCCATTGGTGCGGGTGGTATGGGTAAGGTATATAAAGCCATTGACCGCGAGCGTGATGTCACTGTTGCGATTAAAGTACTCGATAGACGGTATGATTTGGAAAAGAAGCGTCGTAAACGCGACCACCTCGGCCGAGAGATTCTAATCGCCGCAAAACTTAACCATGAAGCCATTGTTAAGTATAACCACGAAATCATTGAACAAGAAGACCGTAATGGTAATTTACGCCGTTGCCTTTTGATGGAATATGTGGATGGTTTCGATTTACGTCATCATATTAAAGAGCGCGATTTGACCCTGAACGATATGATGGGGATTATGTTCAAATTGTGCGCAGGCTTGGATTATTTGCATACCCACGGCATTGTTCACCGGGATATTAAACCGGGGAACTTCATGCTTACGCGTAATTTAAAGCATGTGAAGATCTTTGACTTTGGTTTATCCAAATCGACTGCCACCTGGCGCACACGCTTTTTGCGTGAAGCAGGGGGAACACGTGCATATATGCCTCCTGAGCAGTTGAGCAACAAGAAAGCTCGCTTAGATAATCGTTCCGATATATTTT
>CALLLL010000298.1 GCA_938082445.1 uncultured bacterium | reverse complement strand
GGTGGGGTTTTGGCGGCTTTATTCTCCTTACTACAGTTTATTTGCTCACCCATCATTGGTACACTTTCCGATCGCTACGGGCGTCGACCTTTACTACTAATCTCCATAGCAGGAATCACCATTTCCTATGGCCTTTGGTTTTTTGCAGGATCGTTTTTAATTTTGGTCCTTGCGCGAATTTTAGGCGGGCTAATGGCCGGAAACATCTCTACGGCATCAGCGGTTGTAGCCGATGTAACCACCACAGAGAATCGCTCCAAAGGCATGGCGATCATCGGAATTGCCTTCGGATTGGGATTCATCATCGGACCAGCAGTGGGGGGACTGACCGCATTAATCGATTTAACCAAGCACTGGCCTAGCCTAGTTGCATACGGTGTAAATCCTTTTTCAATGCCCGCTTTAGTGGCACTGGTGCTATCGGTATTAAATTTAGTGTATGTTTATCGCAAGTTTGAAGAAACCTTGCCCGAATCCACAGACGATAGCGATCGAGTTCAACGTTCCATCAATCCGATTAAACTTTTTAAAACCGAAAATTATCCCGGTGTCAGCCGAACCAACTGGATTAATTTTATTTTCCTGGCTGCCTTTTCCGGTATGGAATTCTCACTAACCTTTCTGGCCTTTGACCGTTTTCAATATGGCCCCCACGACAACGCCTGGATGTTTGTATTTATTGGGATTACCTTAGTCTTAGTGCAAGGCGGCTACGTCCGTCGGAAGTCGGCAGCCATCGGGCCAAAGCGTATGAGTTTACAAGGACTTATCATGGTTATACCGGGATTGATTTGTGTTGGCTTTACCCAAAGCACAGCCATTCTATATCTCGGTTTGTTTTTGATGGCAGTAGGGTCAGCCCAAGTGATTCCATGCTTAATCGCGCTAGCTTCATCGTATGCACCCGCCAATGAACAAGGCCGAATTCTGGGTGTGTTCCGATCACTTGGAGCCTTGGCGCGGGGCGTTGGACCATTAATAGCCTGTGTACTCTATTGGCGACTGGGCTCTGGCTTATCGTACTACATTGGTGCCGCGGCAATAATCTTACCTATTCTTATTGCTGTAGGGTTGCCTAAAGTACCTGAAGCATCTGAATCAAAATAGCGAATCTAATTTCCTAAGACAAAGGCATTGAGGCCGTCTTGAATTAAATTATCAATGGAAACAATTCCATTTTCCGTTGTATCGTCAATTGCACTGAGTGCGCCCAAGATTTCACGGGCTTCATCAATGCCTTCTTGAATCGCACCGCCAATAAACTCAGCAAACTGTTCACGGGCTTCTTCATCATTTAAGTCGCTATGGTTTTCACGGTACTGCTCAAAAAAGCCTAAGGAAAAATCCAGAATACGGTTGGCGGTGGCCTCAGGAGAAGTGTCAATCACCGCACCCGCTTCAATGCCCAAATCTGCTTTGGCATCGTTCACAACCCCCTGAATCTTTGCGTAGGCACTTTCCAAAATGACACGCATTTCGTCTTGCGTGGTTAAAGGTTTATTGCCAAGCGAAACAACATCGCGGCCTCGAGGTGGGCCTCCCAGTGGGTGTGTAGGGTTTCGTCGATGCGCCAATCCATTGGCATTTCGAGCGGCAACAGGCAGTGCCGAGATATTTGTTGAATCCATGATACTTCTCCCTCCGTGGGTATTCCACTTACAAATTCGTTCCGTCGCTATAGGATCTATCGGCAGGAAGGGCAAAGAGCTTTAGTGTTCCAATTATTGGATAGAATAAGGGTAGGCTAAGTTTATTAATAGCAGGGGGTTAGTGGATGATGCGTGTGGTGCGTACTCGGTGATAACCCAAGTGTATATACCCTAAAATAACCAATATCAGCGCAATGATCGAGAGGTTTTTACCAAAAGTAAATGCTTTTGGTCGATAAGTGATCCGTACTAAATTATCTCCCGGTTCGACTTTTACCCCGGTAAATATTCCATTAACCCAGAATGTCCCAGTGACTTCACCATCAATAGTGGCAACCCAGTCTTTATTTAAAATTCGATGCACCGCTAAAACACTGGGTGCAGTGGGATTAATCTCAATGCGTAGTTTTACATTCTCTGGATCCGCAGACCATGTCGGACGTTTGGGAACCTTATCCCAAGGGGCAAGCATGATATCTTTGGAGATTATTGCAGCCGAATCGGTTTTTAAGGTTTCCGGCGTCCAGGTAGCTTGGTAAATTACTTGATCATGTAACTCCAGCAGGGGAGTTTCATTAAGTTTTTTAAATCGCGCAATCCCCTCAGTGGTTACAGACTGAAGTTGTAAGGACTGTCTAAATGTAGGTGACAGCGATTCCAATCCTGTGAGTGGAATAAGCAAGTGAGAAGTCGGCATGAAATTAAAGAGTTCCGGTCGTACTTCAGCTTCACCCAAGAATGCATCAACCTGTGCAAGTGAGCGCCCTGTAGACTGTTGACTCTGCGCAATTCCCATTGCGGTATCATGATCCAAAGTTGATGCTGGTGAACGATAGGTATTCCAATGATTCATAATGCCTAGATCCAAAAAAGTAATGAGCATAAACCCTATGCAAATAACAATGGATTTGGGATGAACCAATGAATAAAAAAGCACGACTAAATAGAGCAGAACAATCACAACGGTTATGCACAATATTCCAGTAATGGTCAATCCGCTTACAGGGGAAGAGAATAGCGCAAGGGATGCCGGGACCAATAAGCCTGCCAACAGTACAGGCACCAAAATACGCCCGCGCTTCAATGATTCATGGCATTGGTCTGGCGTGAGCTCGCTCCAGATAGCCAAGGTGATAATGGTACTTAATGCCATCATAAAACTGAGCGGGGCAAGCAATTGATGATGGGAAAGCAGCACTGCCAAAGCCGTGTCACTGAAAAAGTGACCGTAGGTCAGTGTAATGCCCACAAGGATCAACGAAGTGATTTGTAAAGCATCTACTTTAGATAAATGATGCTGTAGCAAACTCGGACGAATCACCAGCCACAACAGCGTGGTAAGTAATTGAACAATGCCCACGTGTACCATGCCAAAATGACGGAGCACTCCTGTATGAGGAACCAGTAATAAGGCGGCTTGCATAAAGCTTGGTAACGATTTTGTAGAGTCAGCAACAGGGATTGTATCGTTCATGTAGGCGAGGTAAGGCAATAATTGCTGCGTAACTAATGCGAGACCCACCGCTAGGCTTAATAAAAATGCAGAGCCCGTAATCAAATATCCTTTACGGAAGGGATACATTAATTCGTGAATGACAATGTACACAAACATAGTGGCAATACAACAAGTCGTTGCGACCCAATCACCACTCAATAACATTAATGCAATAATTACAGCACCTACCGGCCAATAACGCGCCTGTCGTAAATACATTCGTTCAGCAAATAAAAAGAGTAAAGGCACCCACGGCACAACATCTGAAAACGGTTCGATTGGTTGTGCAAGCAGCGCGTGGCTACACTGGAACGCAACTGCGCATAAAAGGCTGAGCAAGGGGGCATAGCCCAATTTACGTGCGGTATAAAATGCAGCGATTCCTGCCACCCAAAGTTTAAGCAATACAGAAACACCAAGAGCTAGTGGCAGGGCCAGAAAATAGAAAGGTGCTGTAAAAGGAGAGTAGCACCGTGTTGTCCAAGCGGCTAAGAAGGGCGTACCCATCTGCGCGTCAGGGTTCCATAACAAAGAGTCTTTGGACTGCGCTGTATCGGCGATAAACGCAAAGGCTGGGTATACAGAATACGCTTGCTCGATCTGATGATAATCGCCGGTAGATGTGACCGTGTTGGAGGTTAATAATTCAGTATCTAAAGGCACCTGACTCTGCAATAAATACGGTAAGCTCAACATCAGCCCCAGCACGATCAATACGGCCGAAGCTTTCACATTGTGCCAAAATTTATGCGGATTGGTGATGGCCATCGTTAGCTTTTTATCCGGATACGCTCTAATGATTCATTCTGCAAGGGACCGTTGGTCGCCAAGATGCTCGTGCCTACCTCATACACATCAATCGGGTCACCATTAATTTGGCATACCGTACCGCCCGACTCTTGAACGATGATTTGGGCTCCTGCAAAATCCCAGGGTTTAAGGTGTGTATGATAATACGCATCCATTTCCCCACAGGCCACAGAACACAATCCAACAACGGCCGCACAATGACTTCGGACTTCTCCCGCCTCCCGCACGACATCTTCAAATGCATACATAATGTCATCGCGGTGAATGGGGTTCCCGTAATCGATTTCGATCCGAGCTACATTAAGAGTGGGTTTATCGGATACATGTATAGGAGAGCCATTGCGTGTAGCACCCAGCCCTTTGCCCGCTAAGAATTGCTGATCGATGGTTGGTAAATGAACCCCTCCCGCAAGTACTTCACCTTGATCGACAAAGCCGATGGAAATACCGAAAAAGGCATACAATCCCCGTACGAAATTTTGTGTACCATCGATGGGGTCGATGACCCATGCGCGACGTGCTTTGATATCATCAGGCAAGACATCGCTGCCCAGTTCTTCTCCTACGATGGTGTCATCGGGGAATCGAGCCAAGATTCGTTCAGTGATCAATGCCTGAAGATATTCATCGGCCTCCGTGAGCAAATCAACAGCATTGAGTTTACTGGATACCTTTAAGTCCGCTCGATGCGTGTATTTGTCCATCGCCACGACCGAGACTTC
>CALLLL010000297.1 GCA_938082445.1 uncultured bacterium | reverse complement strand
TAACTTTCGGACCAGGCTATGCCAACATCGTTCGCGTTAATGGCCTAAAAGAAATTCAAGTTACAGCAGAAGTTGACGTAGCAGTAAGTAACCCCAATGAAGTATTGAGCTCAGTCGAAGAAAACACACTTATAGAACTTCAAAAAGTGTACCCGAATTTTAGTTATTCTTTTGATGGACCACAACGTGATGCTGAAGAAGCCTTCTTGGGCTTATTAAAAACCGTCCCGGTTGCGCTTATATTCATCTTCATGATCATCGCCTCAATTTTCCGCTCGTATATCCAACCCGTGCTCATTATGCTCACCATTCCATTTGGAATAATTGGTGCCATATATGGGCACTACGTTATGGGATACGACATTTATATGTTTAGTGTATTTGGCATGGTTGCCTTAACCGGAGTCGTGGTAAACGACGCAATCGTGTTGATCGAAGCCGTCAATGGATTCATCGCCAAGGGTAATAAGATTTTTGATGCCATTGTACTCGGTGGTGTTCGCCGTTTCCGTGCAATAATGCTTACCACAATTTCTACCGTAGGTGGCTTACTCCCCCTCATCGCTGAAAAAGACCAACAGGCTCAAATTATTATACCCATGGCCTTATCAATCGCCGCCGGAGTAATCTTCGCCACCGTATTGACACTTTTCTACATTCCGTGTTTGATGGGAATTCTCAATGACTTCCGCCGTGTAATGTATTGGTTATTCAAGGGAGTTTGGCCGGAACGTGAGATGGTAGAGCCAGCCCGAAATCGTTTAGAAGACCCATTCATCGACCCCGACGAAGATAAAATCATTATCGCCAAGTAAGCAGAAAGCTCAACCAGACAATTCCTCTGCTGCAGGGTATTCATGAACGACTACTTGATTCCCGCCTGCGCGTTTGGCTTCGTACATAACTGAATCTGTAAAGTGCATAAATTCTTTTGCCGTACATTTACGATCATAATGCATTAAACCTAAGCTCAAAGTAACGATATCAAATTTACGCGCAGCAAAAGTATCCACAATACGATTGGCGACAACTAAAGCTTGCTTTTCATCTGTTTCAGGCAACAGGACTGTAAATTCATCCCCGCCATATCGAAAGCCCATATCAACATGCTCACGAGTGCTTTCTTCAATAACACGCCCCACTTCTGACAACACCCGATCCCCTTCTAAGTGCCCCTGGGTATCATTGAATGTTTTAAAATTATCCACATCAATCAACACCATGGATAATGCATGGCCTTGACGTTTTGCACGATCAATTTCCATACCCAAACGCTCATAGAAATAACGAACATTATACATCCCCGTCAAACTATCGCGGATGGTCATTTCTTTCAATTCATTTTCGAGACGTTTTTGCTCGGTTATATCCTTACAAATCGCTACCATAAATTGCGCGTTTCCATGCACATCCGGAGCCAATGAAAATGAAATACTCACAGGTACCATTTCCCCATCATGATGCCGTAACTCAGTCTCAACATTCTGCAAAGGACGATCCACTTCCAAAACTCGCCGTAAGTAATCGAATTCTTTATCACCCTTGGCCAATAACGACTTCAAAGGCATCTGCAGAAACTCTTCGTCACGAAACCCCAGCATACGCTGAGCACCCTTATTGGAGAAGGCTATCTTATCATCTGGCCCAACAGTGAGAATGGCATCTACTGTGCTATTAATTAGGCTGTCTAGATAGTATTGAACTTCTTGCAAGCGGTCATTGGAATGTTTCAATTCCGTGGTCGCTTCCTCAACACGCTGTTCTAATTCTTGCTCATGCTCAACTAAACGGCGGAGCAACTCTCGTTTCTCCAACCCACGTCCAATTGCAATATCAAATTCGGACAAATCAAACGGTTTAAGTACATAGTCATCCGCCCCCACTTGAAGAGCTTCAACAGCTGTTTCTACCTTTGCATGCCCCGTCATAACAATCACTACAATTTCAGGCCGTTGCCGCTTCGCTTCACGCGCAACCTCAAGCCCCCCCATACCCTTCATCACAATATCTGTTATTAAAATATCGTACGAAGTCGAGCTTAATTTCTCTAAGGCCTCTTGTTCATCATTGACCCCTGAGCATTCATAGCCTTTACTGGCTAAATACTCAACCAACAATGAAGAAAGAGTTGGATTATCATCCAATATTAAAATACGGGGACTCATGTAAATAAATATCTACAGGTATTTAACAACAATAATCATCACAGGAATAGAACCGAGTCCTAACCACATCTGAGTTTTTGTTGGACCATCTTCATCAAGTACCCCTTTACCTCCTTTGGCTAAAGATTCCTTGACTCCTGAACGTGACCCAATTTCCTTATCATTATTTTTAACCCCTTGGGAATCTCGTCCCTGGGCATAGGCATCTGACGTCACCGCATCAAAGGCAAAAAATGCCATCACAAAAAACATCGGTATCAAAAATACTCTAAACCGTTTCATAGTTAACTATCCTTTCCATCAAACCCCATCTTTAGTCTAAAAATGGTAAGTTTTGGGGGTGAATTCTGTTTTCCTCTTATCCCCATTCTAATACTATATGCTCCACTTGTCAAAAATTAACGTAACCAAAAACGCTTTTAGGTATACTAAATACTATAAGAGTACTAATTTTATACGAATTTAAGCCTAGGAGCCCCCCATGATACGCCTCACACTTACCATAATCGGTATATTTTTATTGGGTATTCTCGTCGGATATGTCATCCCTGAAAATGACTCCGAGCCTATATCCTCTGCCTCTACCATAGCCGAAATCTCCGATGAGGATGAACTTTACCAACAAACTCTAGCTAAACGAGACCTAGAGATAGATTCCCTAGTCGAAGAAAAAATCACTCTTGAGGAACAATTGGAACAAACCCGCTTGGATTTAGAGAAGCTAAAAACTACTCACAAAGAAACCTTGATGGCTCTTGTATCGGAAGAAGAACAAGAAGCCAGACAATTAGAACGAGAACAACGTCGAGAAGAGTTCGCCTCACGTATACGCGATTCAATTGCTGAACGGTGGGGAGATGCTTGGGATAATGCCCCTCCAGATTCTCAAAAACGTATCTCGGAAATCGCCCAATACCAACAAGAACTCTTTGATATGCGTATGAATATCCGTAGTGCGGAAACCGATGAAGAACGTGCTGAAATGATTAAAGCCGCTGAAGAACTCAATGACAGTTTAAAGTCTACCATCAAAACAGAACAAAATGCCCAACTTACTCGAATTGCCGAAAAATATGGCATAACAAAGCCTAAAGACGTCAAAGGCTTTCTCAATGAAACTCAATCCCAATTGGAAAATCCTGTATTTTAATCCGATTTTAGTCGGCGTGGTGGCTTCGGGGGCGATCGTGGTGGCCGTGGCGGTCGTGGTGGTCGCGACCGATCACGTTAGTAAGAAATCGAAGATAGTTTACCTAGATACTATTTGTTTGTTTCGTCCTATTTCTGTAAAATAATTAATTATACTTTTTATTGAAATAGAAAGGCAGTATTCATGGTATTTCGCCCCTTCAGCTTAATAGTTTGCACGCTAAGCATCCTCGCTTCGCTCAGTGGATTGGCTGTTGCACAAAATAATGATGCAACGAAACAGGCTAACCTTGAAAAGAAATTAAGCACCGTCTACAGCGGATATGCCCGCGCGGCACTCAAGTTTACAACCGAAGAAGAGCGTATAGAATTTTATACCGATCTCGTTCATCCTATTTTAGAATCACGCTGCATCAAATGTCATGGCGACAAAAAACAAAAAGGCGGGCTTCGCCTCGATACGCGTGAACACATTCTTAAGGGTGGAGAAAGTAATGCGGCCATCATTCCTAAGGATGCCGATAAAAGTCTTCTTATCCAAGCCATATTACATACCCATGAAGACCTTAAAATGCCCAAGGAAAAATTACCTCAGGGTGAAATCGATATTTTAAAAGCCTGGGTCACTATAGGTGCTTCGGCTCCAAAAGCTCCAGCACCTAAAGCAATCCCTGCTAAGGAGCCTGCCCCTGCCCCAAAGCCGCGAGTACGTCGGCCCATAATCAAGGTGGCCCTAGAAAAAGGTGCCCCCTTATCTTTCAACCGTGATATCCGTCCGATACTCTCCGATAACTGTTTTACCTGCCACGGCCCTGATGAAAAGCAACGCAAGGCCGGACTCCGTCTTGACCTTGAGGACGAAGCGTTCAAAGCCCTTTCACCTGGTTTCCATGCGCTTGTCCCCGGCGATATCGAACGAAGTCTTCTCTTCCAGCGCATCATCACCAAAGATGAAGATAATGTGATGCCCCCAAAAGATTACCCCAAGCAATTAAAGCAAGAACAAATTGAGACCATCGGTCGGTGGATTCTACAAGGCGCCCCTTGGGAATCGCATTGGGCATTCGCAAAAGCCAAAGCAATAGAACTTCCCCAAGTAGAGGAATCTGCGGGATGGACCCAAAATCCTATAGATAACTTTGTTCTGAATACAATTGAGCAAAAAGGGTTTACCCCCAATAAACCCGCTGATAAGCGGACACTGGCTCGAAGAGCGACTTTAGACTTAACTGGTCTTCCGCCCATCCCTGCAGATGTTGAAGCCTTCGTAAATGATGATAGTCCCGATGCTTACGAAAAGCTCTTAGACCGTTTACTCGCAACCTCAGAGTATGGTGAACACCTCGGCCGCATTTGGCTTGATGCGGCACGTTATGCCGATACCAACGGATATCACATCGACAATACACGCAACATGTGGCGTTGGCGTGAATGGGTTATTGACTCTTTTAACAACAACAAACCTTTCGATGAATTTACCATCGAACAAATTGCAGGTGATCTCCTCGAAAATCCTACAACCGACCAATTGATCGCCACTGGGTTCAACCGTAACCATATGGTGAATTTTGAAGGCGGAGCAATCCCCGAAGAGTATCGAATTCAATACGTTTCAGATCGCCTTGAAACTACTGGAACCGTTTGGATGGGACTTACCCTCAACTGCGCTAAATGCCATGATCACAAATATGATCCCATCAGCCAAAAAGAATACTTTCAACTCTTCGCATTTTTTAATACTATCGACGAAAAAGGGCTCGACGGCAATACCCCCACGGGTAATTCCCAACCCATGATTGATGCACCCAACAGCATGCACAAGGCTAAACAAACTCAATTAGAACATGACACAAAGCTCGCAAAAGAAGCATTATATAAACCCATCCCCGAACTTGATACCGCTTTTGAATCTTGGAAAAAAGATTCTATTTCCCAAGTGGCTTCGCGCTGGACAACACTTATACCTACCAAAGCAGCTGCATCCGGCAATGACAACCTCACTATACAAGATGGCTTATCTTTCCTGGCTGAAGGTATAGCCCCTGAAAAAGGCGACTACATAGTTGAACTTAAAACCGATGCTTCAAACATTAGCGCTTTAAAATTAGACACCTTTACAACCGAAACATATAACAACAAAATTGGGCGATTTGATAACGGCAATTTTGTCCTCACAGAATTTGAAGTAGAGTATGCCAATCCTGATACACCCGACAAATTCAGACGCGTTAAATTTGTTCGTAGCTTTGCAGACATTGCCCAGCCTGAATTCCCCATTGATTGGGCCATTGATGGCAAGCAAGACACCGGATGGGCCCCACATGGAATGGGCCCTGGTGGTAATCGCTCCGCGGTTTTTGTCGCTTCCGAATCTTTTGGATATAAAAAAGGCACGAACCTTCGCATCAAACTCACACACCAAAGTGTTCATAAACAACACCTCATCGCGCACTTCAAAATTTCCGCAACGGAAGCGACTCAATGGTCCCCTGTTAAATCAAATGCATGGTACACCAGCGGGCCCTATCAAGCTAAAACCAAAAAACAAGCTACTGACAAAAACTTTGTATCTGCTGAAACTATTGACCTCAAGGCCATCTACGATGATCAACGCGCCAAATGGTCAAAAGTACTCCCAGCACTCCCTGATGGACAGGTTCGTGACATTGAAGGCGGCCTCAGCTCCACCTATTTTTACCGTACACTCCACTCACCCAGCAATCGTCGCGTAGATGTTGCTTTTGGCGCAACCGAAGGCATTCGCGTCTGGTTAAATGGTGAGCAAGTACTGGAAAAAGAAGATGCGAAAGCCCTTAAAGAAAATAAGGTATCTACCAGCCTCGATTTAGTTTCTGGTAAAAATGAACTACTGGTACAAGTGGCTAACTTTGAAGGCAATGCACGCTTTTATTTTAACATCACCAAAGATCCCATTTCCGGCGGAAACATCAATCAGCTCCTCACCTTTGGAGAGGATGAATCCAATTGGCGTCAAGAAGAAAAAGATACTATTTACCGTGCATATCGTTCTACCCATTGGGACCAATGGGATGAACTCGACAAAAAATTTACCAAACTCGATAAAGAACTGAAGGATCATATTGCTCAAATCCCCAAAACGATGGTTATGGGTGAAATGGGCAAGCCCCGCAAAACCTTCATTCTCGATCGGGGTGATTATGCTAGTCCCCTAGATGAGGTTACTGCTGACACGCCAGAATCCCTCGTAGCTTTCCCAAAAGATTTCCCCAAAAACAGACTCGGCTTAGCACAATGGCTCGTCGATGGCAATAACCCATTGACCGCACGTGTTACCGTGAATCGTATTTGGTATCGTTTCTTTGGAGAAGGGCTTGTAACAACCCCTGAAGACTTTGGCTCACAAGGTGCACTGCCATCACACCCAGAACTACTCGAATGGTTAGCTCAAGATTTTATGCACAATGGATGGGACCTGAAAGCCCTACAAAAACAAATCATGATGTCCGCCACTTACAAGCAATCATCCAAGGTTAATGAG
>CALLLL010000296.1 GCA_938082445.1 uncultured bacterium | reverse complement strand
GGACCTCCATAATTTTCTGTACCGGTTTGTGGATGGCCTTTTTCCCTCAGTTCGGGAGTGTCCCCCAGAACCGATTTCCAAAGTAATTTTCCCGAGTTCATATCGATGGCGTTTAGGGTGCCCCAAGGCGGTTTGATTGCGGGGTATCCCAGTGAATCCACAAAGCGGATATACCCAGTAGGACGATAATCGGGTTTATGTGTAGAAACATCATTGTTATTTGTTTGATCATTTTCCTTCAGCACCGTGTCAACTTTATAGATATAATCCAATACTGCTTCAATGTTTTTATCCCCAAGGTGAGCAAAGGATGGCATAAAGGCACGGCCTGTATTCATGACTTGTTTTGCCATAGGACGCGGGAGCCGTTGTTCAATGCCCTTAAGCGGAGGATACATGCTAAATGCATTCCCCTCGCGATTTACTCCGTGGCATGATAAACATTGACGCGCATAAATCATTGCGCCCGTTCGCAGATTCGAATCATTCCCCATTGCTGCAACATCCACCATTTGTAAAATCCATGGCATCTCACTTCCATTTACATAGAGTATGCTTGACGTAGGATCCACTGCTGCGCCACCCCATTCACCTCCGCCATCAAAACCGGGTAGTATAATTGTACCTTCTACACTTGGTGGTACAAATTGATTCCCCTTGCGCGCTATTTTCCATCGGCGGGTGATTTCGGCCTTGGACTCCGGCGTAATGTTAGTGATGTCTCTTGAGCGAAAACGTTGACGTGAAAAGGGCTCAGGTTTTACGGGCAATGGCTGAGTTAACGAGGCGAGTTCACCTACCAAATCTGATTTAGGTACTTTAACTTCTTTTATATCAAAGAGTGGCTCGCCTGTTTCGCGATTAAATAAAAAGATATGGGCCGATTTGGTAATTTGAGCTACTGCGTCGACTTGTTTGCCCTTGTGTTCAACAGTTAAAAGATTTGGAGGTGCTGGTAAATCGCGATCCCACAGGTCATGGTGAACGGTTTGGAAATGCCAGATGCGTTCACCGGTGTTTGCATTAAGTGCGAGTAAGCAGTTTGCAAATAGATTGTCCCCATGTCGATCTGCACCATAAAAATCCGATGCGGCTGCACCAGTCGGCACATAGACAATACCGCGCTCGGGATCGAGACTCATTCCAGGCCATGAATTGGCTCCGCCTGTATATGTATAGGCATCTGGGGGCCAAGTATCATAGCCAAATTCCCCCGGTTCTGGGATAGTCCGGAAAGTCCATACAATGTTGCCCGTACGAATGTTGTACGCACGAATGTAGCCTGGTGCCGCAGGCAAGGACTCATTGGTGCGAATGCCAATGATGTAAAGGTCATTATATACAACACCGGGTGATGAAGAGGCCGCGAATACTTTCTTAGGGTCGCGTCCAAGTCCTTTGCGTAGATCAACACGGCCGTTTTCACCAAAGGCCGGATCGGGTTTTCCAGTAGCGGGGTCCATGGCATATAAATACTCAGCACCGGCATAAAGAAGGCGCTTGGTTTCATCTTCTTCCCACCATGCAAACCCACGGGCAATAGCTTTTCGTCGTTTTTCCGGAGTAAAGGACCAGAGCTCTTTCCCCGTAACAGCATTGACTGCAAAAACGCGCATAGCGGGAGAGACACCGTAGAGAATTCCATCAATAACAAGTGGATTGCATTGGATTCCACCAAAGAATTTTTCATCCTTATTCTCGCTATGATAGGTCCAGGCTACTTCGAGATTGGATACCGTATCTCGATTGATTTGGTCCAAAGGGGAATATTGGCTACTGTCTAAGCCGCCTAAATACGCCGACCAATCAACATTTTGGGGTGGGGTAGCCCATGTGCTTAACGAGATGAATATCATACTTACCCAGTATAAACTTCGCATTGCTTCTCCTTTAGTCATGCGTCATAGTATTTCGACGATAACACGAGTAGGTGAGAATTGCAATTGAGGTGAAGTCGGGAAAATGGAGCAATATCTTTACTTGTCTCAAGGGGCGTTCTATGTTTAAATGGAGCTTCACGTATTAACATACAGGAGTTCAGTCATGTCATCTATTAACCGTCGAAATTTTTTAAAATCTTCTGCTTTAGGAACGGGGTTACTCATCCTGCCAAGCGGTTTTCATGCGAGTGCACAAGCACCCAGTAATAAACTCAACATTGCTCTCATTGGCTCAGATGGCCGTGCACGAGCCCATTATGATTCAATAGGTACCGAAAATGTTGTAGCCATCTGCGATGTAGATGAAGAGCACTTGGCCTTTGCGGGCGAAGTATTTCCTAAAGCTAAACGATATGTTGATTGGCGTGAATGTTTAGAGCACCCTGACCTAGATGCGGTTGTCATAGTCACTACGGATCAAACCCATGCATTCATCGCCAACTGGGCCATGCTGCGTGGTTTGCATGTCTACTGTGAAAAACCCTTGGCCATCAGTGTGGAAGAAGCACAGGTAGTACGCAAGACCTACATGAAGCGTAAAAATAAACTTGCTACACAAGTAGGCATGCAACGACATGCCCATCCGAATTTTAACCGCTTACGTGAAATTATAAAGGACGGTGTTGTTGGCGAACTACAAGAAGTCAGTGCATGGGGGAATCGCCAGATTCCAAAGCCCGGATATTTGCCTGATGCCGGCAAACCACCAAAGCATTTACATTATGACCTTTGGCTTGGACCATCACCATATCATCCCTACAATCCTGAATACTTCTCAGGCCGACCCGGGGCAAATTGCCTCCAATGGAATATGTATTGGGACTTCGGGTGTGGCCAAATTGGGGATATGGGTAGCCACACGATGGATATTGCATGGAACTGCATTGATGCGACAGTACCTACGGCTGCAACTGCCACTGGAGAGGATTATAATCCTGATGTGACGCCGGTTCGTATGACAGCAACAATGGAACATCCGGCCAATGACTGGCGCGGTGCTGTTAATGTGAAATGGTATCAAGGCGGAGATATGCCAAAATCCCCCGATAGCATGATCGATCTGAATAAAATCGGTCATGGCGCAATGTTTAAAGGGTCAAAAGGCTATGTAATTGCTGATTTTACCAAACGCATAATCATTCCAATAGGCAATGAAGCGGACATGACCTATTACCAGCCCCGCAAAGAAGATGAGCTAATTCCAGCCATGGGACACTTTCAAAAGCAATGGATTAATGCCTGTAAAACAGATCTCAAAACGTCCTGCGATTTTAAATACAGTGCTGACATGATCGAGCATATGCTTCTTGGTCTTGCAGCCTATCGTCATGGCGGTCGGATTGAATACGATCCCAATAAAGGTCGTGTGACCAATAGCACAAAAGCCAATGACTTACTGAAACGTCCTTATCGGGATGGCTGGTCTCTAAAAGGCTAGATGAATAAAACTCAGGTGACGGGTGTACTGTAGTGTACTCTCTGAATGGGCGAAGATAATCAGTACACGTTAAAGGAGTTCAAGTATGTTATATCGCAATAGTGCTGGTCTGTGTCTAAGCGTGCTGGTGTTGATTGGCTTAATGACGTCAGCAGTCCATGCTGAAATAACCAATCTCGAACCACCCGGTGAACGTGAATTTGTCGCCGATACAGCACATCTTTTGTCCGAGGAGTATGTAACTCAAATTCAGGCGACAGCGGATCAGTTACTTACGGAAACAGCCATTCCAATCATCGTAGTTACGGTGAATTCCATGTCTTCACACAACGGTATGAATATGAGTATTGAGACATTTTCACGTACTCTATTTGACCAATGGGGTATTGGACACCCGAACGTAAATGAGACATCCTGGAATCGAGGGATATTGCTAGTGGTCTCCAAAGGAGATCGTAAAGCGCGAATTGAATTGGGAGCTGACTGGGGGCATGAATTTAACCCCGTTTGTCAGCAAATTATGGATGAGCAAATCATCCCGAATTTTAAAGAAGGTAATTTTGATCAAGGCATTATGGCCGGTGTTGTAGGGATGGACCACATGGCACGGGGTATTGAATTGCCCCCACCTGTAAAGCCTAGATGGTTTTATCCCGCCGTCGCAATTACCATTATTTTGATGATCTTTACAGTCGTATCTTTAATTCGCCGCGGCTCAAGTGGTTGGGCATGGCTCTTCTGGGGCGTAGTATTTAGTATTGTCGGATATATTCTACTAATGGCAATGCGCTCATCGAGTTCCGGTGGATTTGGTGGCGGTAGTTTTGGCGGCGGTTTCTCTGGCGGCGGTGGCGCCTCGGGTTCATGGTAAAGGAGACTATCATGTCTAAAGCATCAGAATATTTTACAAAAGAACAACAAGCCGCTGTAGAAGCTGCAATTGCTGAAGCTGAAACAAAAACGTCTTGTGAAGTGGTCACAGTCATGACTACTTCTTCGGGGCGTTATGATCGAGGCGAAGACATCGCAGGTTTATGGTTAGGAGCGATATTCCTGGTGGGTGCTTGGATTCTTTGGCCCATCAATTCAACGGATATGGGTAATTGGGAATCACCTTCAAATGTAACGCACTATGCAGGATGGTTAGTGGCATTATTTTTGGGGTTTATTATAGGAGCAGTTTTATCGGCTAAATTTGGTAGGCTGCGCCTGCTTTTCACACCCAAAGCAGAGCAAGTTGAGGAAGTGGAATCCAAAGCCAAGCAGGCGTTCTTTGATCAGCGTATGCACAGTACTGAGGGCGGCACTGGAGTGATGATTTATATTTCCATTTTTGAAAAAATGGTTGTGATACTTACCGATGAATCAGTACAAACGCACCTCAGTGATGGCGAAGTGTCCAAGCACTGCCAAACTATTGCAGCATCCTTGGGGCAGGCATCTGCTGAGGGATTGATCGATACGATACAAGCATTAGGCGAGCATTTGGCTGGTCCTATGCCCTGCATGCCTGACGATGTCGACGAGTTAGACAATTCTATCGTATTTGTTGATTAACTTTACGCCTCGGGTGTAGCGCCCAGAATAATATCGAAGGAGGCTGACAATTCACCTGCTTTCGAATTTGGGATAGGAACAAAGGGTGTTTCGAGTAGAGGGCGATATTTTGGATTCCGTGTTGAACGACGGAAGATAGAGTCTTTTTCGTTACGCGCTTCGCCCTTGATGTAGCACTGTGTAGAGAAATCTTTTTGTCCGGTTCGTTTGACGCCAAAGTGTATATGCGGAGTGCGGCCGGGATACGTTACTGGCTTTATAGTTCGGAAATAATATTCGCCCTTTGAGCCAGTGAGAAAACGGCCAAACCCCTGGAAGTTTGTATCCCGTTTACTATTGTTTCGGTCTTCTGTATGAATATACGCCGCGTTATTATCCACCTGCCAAATTTCGACCAGAGCATTGCGAATGGGTTGCCCGCTGGTATCCAATATCCGTCCACTCAAATGAGTTACCTCACCAACTGCAGAAGTGATGGAATCATTGACGATGAGTAAATCATTGTCTGTATCCAGAGGGAGATGATTGGGGTAAAACGGTCCAGGAGTTTGGGAAGGGGTCGTCAATAAAGCTTCGGCAAAGGCCCCCGGTGTCGCCATAAATGCAGCTCCAAGTGCCATTCTGCTCAATATTTCACGCCGTGTATATTTGGGTACGAAAATCATTTCCACCTCCTGGATACAATCTCTAGTCATTTATCTCATGGTAGGTTATCGCAGAGGTAGTGTCAAATGGCTTATCCAGCCTCCGAACAGATCTGCCCAAGATTGAACAGAACTGATAGAAAGTTGCAATCGGGGACGAATTATGGTTAAATGGACCTGGATATCCTAAATAGATACAAAATTTAAATAAAACTAGCCAATGAGCCTATAAATAAAGGAGAAACCAATGAGTGAACAAGAGAATCTGATGAACTGTGACCAATGTGAGCAAACTTTTCGCGGAACTGCCTGTGTAAGCAAAGGTATTTGCGGAAAAGATCCCGATATGGAATCTTTGCAAAAAATTCTTCTCTACGGCTTGAAAGGAATGGCGGCTTACAAAGCACATGCGCGTCGTTTAGGTAAAACCGATGTTGAAGTTGAAACCTTCATCGAAAAGAGCTTTTCTCGACTATGACCAATGTGAACTTTGATATGGAATCATTGCTGGATATGGTCCTCGAATTTGGTCGTATGAACCTTAAAACGATGCAATTGCTAAATGATGGTCATGTGGAAGTATTGGGACAACCCGCGCCAATTGAAATCACTGAAGGCATTCAGCCAGGGCCAGGTATTTTAGTAACGGGCCATGACTTGGTGGACTTAAAAAATTTACTAGAGCAAACAGCCGGTAAAGGCATTAACGTATATACCCACGGAGAGATGATGCCTGGACACATGTATCCTGAACTTCAGAAACATCCTCATTTCGTTGGGCACTATGGTGGAGCTTGGCAAAAACAACGACGGGAGTTTGAATCATTTGGCGGTCCAATTGTAGGAACGACCAACTGCGTGTTGATTCCGGATAATCACAATACCTATGGCGATCGTCTCTTTACCATGCGCCAAGTGGCTGTGCCGGGTTCACCGTGCATTAAAAACGATGACTTCTCATCAGTCATAGCCAAAGCATTAGAAATCGGCGATCTCACGCCTACAGAAACCAAAAAATCCATGACTGGATTCCACTATTCAGTTGTATTAAGTTTAGCCGATCAAATTGTAGAGGCTGTGAAGACGGGTGATATCAAACACTTCTTCTTGGTAGGCGGTTGCGATGGAGCAGAACCTGGTCGTAACTACTTTAGCGATTTCGCACATGGAGCCCCTCAAGATTCTGTTGTTATGACCTTGGGATGTGGTAAATTCCGCATTCGTGATTTTGATTATGGATCAACTGTAGGGGGCATCCCTCGATTCTTAGATTTGGGACAATGCAACGATGCATACGGAGCTATCCAAATTGCGTTGGCATTATCAGAAGCCTTCGAGTGTGGAGTGAATGACCTGCCGTTAACGCTGAATATCTCATGGTTTGAACAAAAAGCGGTTGCCGTATTGCTAACGCTATTACATCTCAATGTTAAAAACATTAAGCTTGGACCGAATTTGCCTGCCTTTGTTACACCAAACGTACTAAAAATATTGGTGGATACCTTTGGGCTTCAACCCATTGGTGTTGACGGAAAAGCCGATGTGGAAATGGCAATGGCATAAGTTAGATACAAAAACTATCGCTATTTAGAGATCCGGTACACTTGATGAAGTGTGCCGGATTTTTTAATACATACTTGATCACTTCGAGCGTTGCTCGTATACTCAATTATTGTGATTGATCAAAGGAGTACTATCCATGAAGCCCTTAATTCTTTGTATTCTTACCCTGCTTAGCTGCAACGCTACGCTGGCGCAGACCACCGAGGCCAATAGCAAAATTTTAACCTACCTAGATCGGCAAGCCCAAGCGCTTAATCCATCAATGACTTGGAAGGCTACCAATCAAAGTGAACATGATCAGTGGCGTGTGGAATTCAGAAAGCAATTAGTTGAACTGTTGGGTAAATGGCCAGAACAAGTTGATCCTGATGTGCGCTGGGATGAGACCGATGTGCTAGAAACAGATGCCTTTATTAGACGTAAGGTATATGTGCGCACAGAAACGGATTATTATGCCCCTGCATATTACTATACACCCAAAAATGTGCAAGGGAAGCGGCCAGCCATTATGTGTTTCCATGGACATAGCGGAATACTGCCTTACATACGCGAAGGTTCGGATATACAAAAAGCCAAAGGTAAAAAACACAATTTGGATTATGCGCCCTTTTTTGCTGAACAAGGGTATGTAGTGTTGGCGGTTATTCAACGTGGTTGGAACGAGACATCGTTTAGAAGCAAAGGCCATAGTTGTGTGCGATTAAGTCGAGCAGGATTTTTAATTAACAAAACACCCATCGCTATGCGGGTATGGGATGGGATGCGACTTTTGGACTTTTTAGAAACGCAAAAAGAAGTCGATGCCGATCGCATTGCCTGTGCAGGATTGTCCGGTGGCGGTACAACATCGTTGTTTTTTGCCGCATTAGAAAACCGAGTTAAACTCGCTATGGTTGCTGGTTACTATTGTACATTCAAGGATTCGATTTACAGTATATATCATTGTATTTGTAACACCGTTCCCGGAATCATGAACTACGGTGAAATGAGTGATGTGGGGGCGTTAATCGCTCCTCGACCCATGTTAGTCATAAGTGGTTCTGAAGACGATATATTCCCCATCCAAGCGACAAAGGCCGCTTTTGAAACATTATCAAAGACATACGATACCCTCGGCCATGGCGACCACTTAGAAAGTGACTTCTTTGACGGAGTCCATGAGTGGAGTAACCGTAAATCCATTGCCTTTTTGAAAGCGCATTTGGAAGAATAATACTCTGATATATTTAACCTTTATTGGGGAATTAGTCATTTGCACAATCGATTGTGCTTTTTGTATACTTTAAAGTGTACAACGCAAAAACAGAGAAAGCATTTATGTATTTTAGAATGATTAACAAACTTTTGGTGGGTGTATTTTTAATGTTTCTACCTGTAGCCAATGCACAGGAAACACAAAAGTCGAGTCAATCACGCACCCTAACTGGATTGCTGGCCTTCTATGATTTTACTGAGGGAAACGGTTCTGTCATTTTAGATAGATCCGGGGTGGAGCCAGCCATCAATTTGCACATCGAAAATCCTGAAGCCGTTAAATGGAGCGATGGTGCACTAGAAATTATCAGTAGTACACGAATCGTAGCTACCGATACCATTGAAAAACTATTTAAGGGAATGAGCTGGACTGGCGAGGTGACTATTGAAGCATGGATCCAACCTAGCAAAATGGATCAAAAAGGACCCGCTCGTATCGTAACGTTTTCTCGAAACGGCAGTGACCGTAATTTTACGTTAGGTCAAGACGGTGATCATTACGACATTCGCTTTCGCACTTCCGACACTACAGGAAACGGTATACCGTCGCTCCCCTCTGCGAAAGCTACAATAGCTCCCGAGCTCACACACGTGGTATACACTCGAAATCGCGCAGGCCGTGTGCGTGTATATATTAATGGGACGCTAAGTAAGAGCGATAATATCGCGGGTACCTTATCCAATTGGGACGATAGTTTTAAGTTTGCCTTAGGAAATGAACTGGTTGATCAGCGACCATGGCTGGGGACCTATCATATGCTAGCGTTATACAATCGCGCACTGCCTCATCGCGAAGTGAATAGGCATCTCCGGGCAGGCGCACAGATGAAAGCAGCACCTGTTACTCCCCTTAGCCCGAATCAACAAAGTGCTCAATTATTCGAAGAAAAAGTAGCGCCTATTCTGGCCAAGCAATGTATTGAGTGTCATAACCCTAGTAAGAAAAAAGGTAAATTGGATTTAACGACCCAAGCGTCAACTTTTGCAGGTGATTTTTTAGATCAGGTAATCGTGGCAGGCGATTCAGGCGACAGTATTTTATGGGAACAAATCGAATCCAATGAAATGCCCAAAGACCGCGATCCATTACGCGCTCAAGAAAAAAGTGCTATTAAACTATGGATTGATTCCGGGGCAGAGTGGACTCTGGATAGGATTGATACGGCTCATTATGAACATGAAGGGGTCGATAAATTATTTGTGCGTCGGTTGACCGTTCATGAATATATAGCAACCGTAAAAGCTACATTGGGTGTAGATATTGAAAAAGAAGCCCGTGAATTATTGCCTGCTGATTTGCGCGCCGATGGATTTAGCAATACAGCGTATAATCTCGGGGTAGACTTAAAGCATATCCAATCTTATGCTCAGTTAGCTGAAATAATTACTGATAAAATGGATGTACTTGAATTTTCTGCTCAATTTAACGATAAGCAAAAATTTAACGAAAAAGTCATGCGAAAACTAATTCAGAATATGGGCACCTGGATTTTACGTGGACCTCTTGAGCGTCATGAAATTATAAACTATAGCGGGGTGTCCACGGCCGTAGCCAGTTCAGGAGGCGATTACGCCGAAGTCACGCGTTATATTATCGAAGCGATGCTACAATCCCCTCGCTTTATTTACCGAATCGAAAAGCAGCGGGGAGATAATCAGCGCTGGCCCGTGAGTGAATAC
>CALLLL010000295.1 GCA_938082445.1 uncultured bacterium | reverse complement strand
CGTTAACAATGTCGTATGCCTCAGCCATAACCCTGCATGTTGGTCTTTTGGTCGGTGTTACATGGTATATGAGCATGCACAGTGAGCAAACTACTGCACCGGATAGGCCATCTGTTACGGTTTCCTTTAAAGGGCTTTCAGGTGAAGTGGTTGCGATGTCTGCTGAAAACTCTGAAAATCTTAATCCCGCTGACTTTTCTCAACCTTTTTTCCCTGAGATCGATTTATCTCAGGAGTCGACAGTAACACCTGTGCCGTCAAAGACCATCATCAACAACGAAGATCGAGTGGATGACGAAAAAGGATTGAAGACAGTCGAAGAGCCGTCTCAAAAAATAGCGAAGGTGGTAGGACCCCAAAAAGTGTTGCCTACGCCGGTCGTTGAGAAAAAGAAATCGCCAAAGCAACAAGTGAAATCTAGCCAAAAGCAAGAACCTGTGCCTAAACAACAAGTCGCTATAGCCCCTAAATTGCCTACACAGGAAGAAGTTACAGCTTTAGTGGGTAGTTCGCAATCCATTGATGGGGAAAAGCATAATCGGAATGAAACTAAATTAATTCCCGCAGGATTCATCCATTTACCCGACCCGGTGTATCCACGAATGTCGCGGCGGCGTGCTCAGGAAGGAACCGTTCGGCTTTCGGTGACCATCGATACGCAGGGTAAGGCTAGTGCAATTAGCGTATTGGAATCGAGTGGACACACACGACTGGATGAGTCGGCAATCAAAGCCCTTGTAAAAGCTAAGTTTTACCCTGCTAAAAAAGGTGAACAGCTGATCACTACAACAAAGAAAGTATCAATTCGTTTTGACTTGGATGAATAAGGCTAGTGGGCTTAATTTAGTAGGTATCACACGCTATATTGTACTGCTTTTACTGAGTGTGCTGATCATTTCGTGTGGGACGGAATCAACGGAAGTGGTCATAGATGCTGATGAGCCAACAAAAGCGACCGAATATCAACGTGTGGTGTCATTGGCTCCAAGCATTACAGAAATTTTGTTTGCTTTGGGACAAGGCAATAAAGTGGTTGGGGTTACGGAATATTGTGACTACCCACCAGAGGCCCTTGAGAAGACGGTGATTGGCGGGTATGCAACACCCAGTCTCGAAGCCATTGTTCGGTGTACGCCAGACTTGGTGGCATTATTAGAGGAACACCAAGATTTACGTGGGCAGTTGGATAAGCTGGGGATTCCTTATGTAACGGTAAATCATATCAATATTGTTGGAATTAAAAGTTCGATTGCCGCATTGGGAAAGACCTTAGGTGCTGAGGCACAAGCCAAAGTGATTTTTGATGATATGGACAGGCGCATTGAACGAATACAGACCCTCACTAAAGATAAACCACGTTCGCGTGTGTTGTTGTCGGTAGGTCGTCACGGAGGAGAAGGTGTTCAATCATTATTCATCGCTGGCCCCGGTAGTTTTTTTGATGATTTAATCAGTATTGCCGGTGGGGAAAATGTCTATGAGGGTACTGTACCCTATCCAAGTATTTCAGCTGAGGGTGCCGTGCAAATGGACCCTGAAGTAATTATTGATATCGTTCCAGACTTACCAGAAGATCAAAAATCTACTATCGCAAAAGATTGGAACACGATTCCTGAAGTGCAAGCCGTGGCCAATGGGCGCGTTCATGTCTTGGGTGATGACTATGTTGCTGTGCCAGGCCCTCGATTTATCCTGACACTAGAGCAGATGGCAGAGGTGTTTCACCCTGATGTGGACTGGGATACCCCATGACTAAACCGGTCTATAGTCTTCAAGAGTATTCGTATGAAGTGAACGGGTCTTCATTATTGAATGAGTTGACTGTAGATATTTATGAACATGAATATTTAGTAATCGTTGGGCCCAATGGTGCAGGAAAATCAACATTATTAAAGTGTTTGAACTGTTTAAATTCCGGTGGGCAAGGGCAACTTACACTTTATGATAAATCTGTAACAGAATATTCGCGTAAGCAGTTGGCACAACATGTGGGATATGTGCCACAGCATATGAGTCCGTCGATTTCAGTGAGTGTCTATGATTTTGTGGCCATGAGTCGATATCCATATTTAGGTGCCTTTGGGCCGATGGGGATTGAGCATGAGGAAGCGATACAAAAGGCATTGTCCAATACGCACTTAGAAGATCTCGCCGATAGAGCCTTGCATACCTTAAGTGGTGGAGAACGCCAGCGTGTATTGATCGCAGGGGCATTAGCGCAAGAGACAAATATTTTGCTGATGGATGAGCCAACTACATTTCTGGATCCTGGTCAACAAGCCGAAATGTATAAATTACTAAATGCATTGCGTGACAATCATCCTCATTTAACCATTGTTGCGGTAACGCATGATGTGAATTATGCGTCAATGGCAGCGGATCGTATCCTTGCATTGTCAGGGGGTAAGAGAGTTTTTTGTGGAGAACCATCGGATTTTATGAATAAAGAGGTGTTGGATGAATTGTACTCAACCTCATTTACTTTAGTTAATCATCCTGAATCAGGACACCTGATTGCATTGCCGGAGCAGATAGGATGAGTAACCGCAGAAAACCTACACACCGACTAATGGGGATAGCGATTTTGGGGATCGTTATTGTATTGTCGATGCCCTTTATTGGTGGTGAAATAATAAATCCTATGGCTTTATTCAAGGGTGAATTAGAAGAGAATGAGTTGACGGTATTTTGGAAACTTAGGATTCCTCGTGTCATTATGGGCTTCTTGGCTGGCTCAGCCCTGGCTCTAAGCGGTATGGCATTCCAAGCGGTATTTCGAAATCCATTAGCGACCCCATTTACTTTAGGAGTAGCAAGTGGGGCCTCATTGGGAGCTGCTGCGTATGTTTGGTTGGGTTTAAGCTTTAGCGTGCTAAGTATGTCGGGGCAAACCATGTTCGCGTTTCTTGGTGCAGCCCTATCGATATCGCTGGTTTATGGATTGACGCGTGTTCACGGTCATCGCTCGTCCGGTACGATGCTATTGGCAGGGGTGTCGATTAGCTTTTTTTGCTCAAGTCTCATAATGTTTATCCAATATATTAGTGACTTTAATAGTTCGGTACGTATTATGCGCTGGTTGATGGGCGGAATCGAAGTGGTGGGATATAAGGCTGTTTTAAATACCGCCCCTATTGTTGTATTGGGAGCAGGGGTCATTTTCTATTTGTCACGAGATTTAAACTTGTTGAGTACGGGGAATGAGATTGCTGCAAGTCGGGGGGTAAACGTGAATAAAACAATGACGATATTGTTTGTGATTACATCCTTTCTTGTAGGGAGTGTGGTTGCTGTATGTGGTCCCATCGGATTCGTTGGTATGATGGCTCCCCACATTTGCCGAATGCTGATCGGACAAGATCACCGATTTTTAGCACCCGCAACGTTTTTATTTGGTGGCGCATTTTTAGTGTTGTGCGATACTTTAGCGCGTTCTTTGATTGCACCTGCTGAAATGCCAGTAGGAATTATTACCGCTTTATTAGGGGGGCCATTTTTCCTCTGGTTGCTTATGCGCAGTCGAGTTGCAGGGCTTGATTAGTATGGTAGACGATTCGAAGAAATCATTGGCTCCATGCATCTCAGTCCTAGGTACAGGCTCCGATGTGGGAAAGAGTATCGTGGTGACTGCGCTGTGTCGAATCTTTCGCAATCAAGGCGTAGACGTGGCTCCTTTTAAAGCGCAGAACATGTCGAATAATTCCTATGTAAGTCCAGAGGGCGGTGAAGTCGGGCGTGCACAGGCTGTGCAGGCGGAAGCGGCTTGTGTGGAATTGCATACGGATATGAACCCAGTTTTGTTAAAGCCTTCTCGTGATACCGAAGCACAGGTAGTGCTTCATGGAAAGCCCCTAGGGAAAAGCACTGCGCAGGAATATTTTAGCAATACAAATGATCTACGCGAGGAGGCTGAAGGCAGTTTACATCGCCTGCGGGAGCAACACGAATTGATTGTGATAGAGGGAGCGGGCTCCTGTGCAGAATTAAATTTACGCAATCAAGATTTTGTAAACTTCCATATGGCACATGTGTCAAAAGCTGCGGTGATTTTAGTCGCTGATATTGATCGTGGGGGAGTGTTTGCACAAATTATTGGAACGCTGGAAATTTTATCGCCTGAAGATCGCGCTTTGGTTAAAGGGATTATTATTAATCGATTCCGTGGAGATGCGCGATTGTTTGATGATGGGATTCGTTTAATTGAAGAACGAACACATCTACCGGTATTAGGACTTATTCCATATTTCTATGATATCGAAATAGATAGCGAAGATGGATTGCCGTTGGATATATTAATCGATCCTAAGGAAGAGATGTTATCTGTAAAGATTAATATAGCAGTAATCCGATTGCCTCATATATCCAATTTCACAGATTTTAGCCCTCTATGCCGGGAACCTCAAGTGGTACTGCATTATTTAGCAAAACCGAAATCGTTAGATGGATATGATGCGGTCTTTTTGCCGGGGACAAAGAATACGCGAGGGGATTTGCACTGGTTGAACGATACGGGATGGGCAGATAAACTCTTGGCTTATGAGAAGGATGGAGGCCATATTGGGGGCATTTGTGGCGGATATCAATTACTGGGCAATAGCATTGATGATCCACATGGTGTAGAAGGGGAGCCCGGAAGCAATGCCGGTCTAGGTCTGCTATCCATTGAAACTACATTACAAAAAACGAAATCGGTCCATCGTAGCGAAGGAATTGTTCTCAATGGTCAGTACCCAGTAAGTGGTTATGAAATTCATATGGGTGAAAGCCAGGTGAGTACAGGATGTGCTCCATTTATGCAATTGCACACACGTGATTCACAATCGATCCATTCTCAGGATGGAGTATTGTCTGCAAATGGACAGGTATGGGGAACGTATTTACATGGGCTTTTTGATTCTTCGCCTTACCGCCATGCTTTTTTACAAAACCTGCGTCCGGAACTGGTATTTGAAGAATGTGCGGACGAAGATTTTCGGGATGCTCAATATAATTTGTTGGCTGATCACTTTAAATCTCATTTAGATATGGATCAATTATCTGCAATACTTGATAGCAACTTAAAGGTAGTTTCATGCGACTAATTCGAGATGAGATAAATTTATTTCTATTGGCATTGCAGTTTTTAACTCGATGTCCTGTGCCTTTTACGCTGTCATATAGTGATGAAAAAATGAATGCATCAGCACGTTACTATCCATTAGTGGGAATAGTAGTAGGCTGTGTTGGGGCATTGGTCTTTTGTGTGAGCGAAGCACAATTTGGCGCAGTGCTAGCTGCATTGTTATCGACAGCGGCGACTGTATTATTCACAGGAGCGTTTCATGAAGATGGATTCGCAGATACCTGCGATGGTATCGGTGGACAAACACGTGAAAATACGTTGAGCATTATGAAGGATAGTCGCTTAGGTACCTACGGCGCAGTTGGCTTGGGATTATTAATAGCCATTAAAATTATCGCACTAAGTCAATTGCCCAATTCTGATGCGGGTATTGCCCTCATAGTTGCGCATGGCTTAAGCCGGGTATCCAGTGTAGCGGTAATCGCTACGAGCCAGTATGTACGAGAAGAGGGAACTGGAAAGCCAACGGCTGCTGGGTTGAGTGTGCCGAGTTCGGTGTTTGTACTTATCGCGGGAATAGGTATGGTTATTTTTCTAGGAGTACAATCTTCGTATATTGTTGCTATGTATGGACTTGTCGGATTGCTTGCAGGGCATGTTCTGATGCGTTTGTTTTATCAGCGGCGACTTGGCGGTTACACAGGTGATTGCCTTGGAGCAGTACAGCAGCTCAGTGAAGTGGGCGTATACTTAGGTCTGTTACTTAGTATTTAGACTAATTGTTCAGCAACAATTTCCGCAATGTCTTTGATACTCACGTCTTCAGCTTCTTCTTTTTTAACACCGTCAGATACCATTGTCATACAGAATGGGCAGGAAGTCCCAATTTCTTTAGCGCCGCTTTCGAGCAATTCTTTTGCTCGGTTGGCATTGATGGGTGTGCCTTGATCTTCCTCAAGCCACATCCGGCCACCGCCTGCTCCACAACAAAAGCCTTGTTTTCCTTCACGAGGAACACTGGTTAAATCACGACCGGCTGCAGTAAGAACATTGCGAGGTTCTTGTTCAATGTTGTTATAGCGTGCAAGATAGCAGGAATCATGAAATACTGTTTTTTCCTTTGTGGACTCAGCTTTTGTTTTGAGTTGACCTGAGCCTAAAAGCTCATTAATGAATTCAGCATGATGTATGACTTCATAGTGTCCACCAAAGGCCGGATGCTCATTGGCCAATGTGTTGAGACAGTGTGGACAAGTAACCAAGATTTTAGTGAACTCATATTGTTTAAAGGTTTCAATGAGTTTTTGAGTAGCCGTTTGGAAAAGGTATTCATTGCCTAGGCGGCGGGAGCTTTCACAGGTGCAGCGTTCTTCCGCACCTAAGATGGCGAAATCAATATTGGCTGCATTTAATATGTTGACCATAGCGATGGAAATGTTTTTGTTTCGATCATCGAAGGATCCGCTACACCCGACCCA